>QZKH01000003.1:0-300000 GCA_003598025.1 Candidatus Omnitrophota bacterium | reverse complement strand
CAGATTTGACCGGTTATTTGGGAAAAACCCTCGGAAACCCGAATCGGAAATAACGCAGAGAGATATGGATATAGCTGCTTCTATACAATCGGTTACTGAAGAGGTTATGCTTAAAATGGCGGGGCATGTCCATAAAGTTACCGGACTGGATAAACTTTGCCTTGCCGGCGGGGTTGCTTTAAATTGTGTGGGAAATGCCAGGATACTTAATGACGGGCCGTTTAAAGCGGTTTGGGTGCAACCGGCAAGCGGTGATGCCGGAGCAGCTTTGGGTGCCGCGCTTTTTATATGGTATAAATATTTGAAAAATAACCGGCAAGCCACCGCAGGTATTGATGCGCAAAAGGCCTCTCTGTTAGGCCCTGGCTATAACCAGGAGGATATAAAGAGATCTTTGGATGAGGCGGGAGCCGATTATCAAAGATATGAACCTGGCCAGATATCCGATATGGTCTCAGATCTGGTCATGAATGGGAAGGTTGTCGGGTGGTTCCAGGGCCGTCTTGAATTTGGGCCCAGGGCTTTAGGCGCTCGAAGCATTATTGCAGACCCGCGTTCTGCGGATATGCAGTCCAAGCTCAACAAAAAAATAAAATACCGTGAGTCATTCCGGCCATTTGCACCAAGCGTAATTGAGGAGAAAGCAGGCGAGTGGTTTGAGATTAAGTGTAAAAGCCCGTATATGCTTTTTATAGCCAAGGTAAATAATAATAAACGGATTGTGGATAATACAGGCAAGGAGTTAGAAGGTATCGGGTTGCTTAAGAATTTGCGCTCTGTTATACCTGCGGTGACACATGTTGATTATTCTGCCAGGATACAGACGGTCGCGAGGCAGGATAATGATATTTATTATGACTTGATTGATAAATTTTTCAGGAAAACCGGCTGCCCGGTGTTGATTAATACTTCATTTAATGTAAGAGGCGAGCCCCTAGTTTGTTCGCCGGCTGATGCCTACCGCTGTTTTATGAATACGGAGATGGATTACCTGGCCATAGGCAATTATATTCTTGATAAGGCAAAACAAAAAAAAGATTATGTAAATAGATTTAATATCAGGCAAAGATTTGAGGCTGACTGAAAATGTGTAATAAAAATAGCGATAAATATAAGAAATTCGGGTTGACGATGTGTATTGCTTTTTTCGCCATAGCTGTTGCTGCTTTCATATTTAAAGGGAGGCTGTATTATACGTATATAATTTTAGGCACATTATTCGGGGCCGCTGCATTAATTATGCCTGTATTTTTGAGCCCGCTACATTATGCCTGGATGAGACTGGCTTTTGTGCTTGGCTGGATAAATACGCATTTAATATTGTTTGCCATATTTTATCTTGTTGTTAGCCCTGTTGCATTAATCATGAAGATATGTGCGATAGATGTATTGGAAAAAAATATTGTAACGGGCCGGAAAACATATTGGAGAGAAGCTAAGGAGGGGAGTGTTTTCGGTGATTACCGAAAACAGTTCTAAGGTGCTATGAGTAAAATATCATTTATAAGAGAAATGTGGGATTTTGCAAAGACCAGGAAAAAATGGTGGCTTATGCCGCTTATTTTCTTCCTGTTTCTGCTTAGCGCGGTCATATTTTTGACTCAAAGTTCCGCAGTCGCTCCTTTTATATACACACTATTTTAATTTTAATGTTTGCAGGAGGCAATGGGGATGAAGAAAAAAGTATTTTTTTTAGCGGTTATATTAGTCCTGGTGATTGCCGGGATGTCTTTACGCAATAATAATGTGAGTTTTATAATTAAGAGGGCAAGGTTAAACAGTGTCGTAGATTATACTGTCCTTAAATATAGGATTTATATCCTTGGGTTGTTTCCGGTAGGCGAGATTATGCTTAATAAGCCCGTTGAAGCAGATTTTATGGGCAAACAGGTATTCCGCCTGCATGCCTTTGCCCGTACCTTTGATTATTTATCAAAGATTTATCAGGCTGATGCCACGCTGGATTCTTATATCGATAAAGCAAGCTCTGTCCCATTATTCTTCAGAGAGGAACTGATTGCTAAAGGCAAAAAATCAGTAAAAGAGGTCAGTTACGACCAAAAGAAACTTGTTATGAAAATAGAAGGCGTTGAGCGTAAAATCCTGCCAAGTACATATGATCCTCTTTCTTTGATGCATAAACTCATAAAAACAGATTTAGCCGCAACTAAAGAAATCAAAATGTATATTAATTCTAATCAAAAGAATTATGTATTTGTCGCGGGTTTGATATATAGCGGCTCAAAAATAATGAATGAACAAAATAATATTTTTACGATTGACGGAAAAATAAAGAGAGTAGATAAGAATCCTTATCACCAAACCAGCCTGACTATTAAATTTTTAAAAAAGGATGAAAATATACCGTTGTTAATAAGGGTTTTTGCCGGTGGGATGCTGGTAACTGCCAGGTTAACCGAAGTTAAATAATAATTTTAGCGAGGATTTTATGAGAATGCTGCTTGCTTGCATATTTATGAATGCTATCGTAATTTTTAATGCTTTTCTAATCACCTTTAGGGGATTTAAGCCTGTAGGCCTGGCCGAATCACTGATCTGCGCATTTATTATTTACGTTTCGCAGATTATTCTGTCAGAACAGGCCTTAGGTATTGCCGGGGCATTGACCCTTGAAAATCTCATATATTTAAATTTGATTATAATGTTTTTAACTATGTTTGTTTTTAATAGGCCGGTAATTAACCCTTCCATTAAGGACGTAAGAACTAATCTTGGGGATCTACTTAAAAGCAAATTATTACTTTTAGCTATTTCTACAATTACGGGATTTGTTGTAATTAAATCTTCTATCAATCTTTTCAATCCGCCTTTTGGCTGGGATTCTTTAAATTATCATTTTACCTTTGCTGTGGAATGGCTTAAAAACAGGAATTTAAACATCCCGATCACGGTTTTTGACGATCCCAGCCCTTCGTATTATCCAATAAATGGCAGCCTGTTCTACTTATGGCTTATCATGCCTTTTAGGAGCGTATTTGTCGCTGACCTGGGGCAGCTTCCCTTTTTTGCGCTTAGCTTTACGGCAACTTATGCATTGGCAAGAAAGATAGGGGTATCTTCGCCCTATTCATTATTTGCGGCATCTTTATTCTCGCTGATGCCAAATTATTTTAAACAGCTGGAGATCGCTTATGTTGACCTGATGGTGTGTTTTTATTTCCTGTCAGCTTTATATTTTCTTTTATTATTGTATGAAGAATTTTCGCTAAAAAATAATATACTTTTTGGTTTAAGTATCGGGCTTCTTCTGGGGACTAAGACTGTAGGGCTGCCTTACAGTTTGTTGTTGTTTATGCCATATGTGTTTATTTCTTTTAAAGAGATAAAGAAAGCGGGTTTTATACGTTCGCGGCCACAAAACCGCACCTTTAAAGGTACGGATGGAGTTGGGCCGCTCAGTGTTTCGCTCCAAGAAACCTCGGGCTTTAGCCCGATGAGCTCCATTTTTCTTTTTATTATTTCCGTGCTGTTTTTGGGAGGATACTCTTATCTGAGGAATTATATAAATACCGGTAACCCGCTTTATCCGCTTAATGTAGAATTATTCGGTTTTAGATTGTTACGTGGTGTCATGGAGCCGGTCATTTACCGGGCTCATTTCAAACCGGAAGATTATAGCCTGATAAAAGCCCTTTTCCATGAAGGCTTGGGCGTGCAGACGTTATTTTTTACCCTTCCGGCTTCGCTTATAGCCCCGGTTTATATATTTGTAAAGAATAAATCCAAAAAAGACTATTTTTTGCTTTATTTTTCGATCCTGCCTTTTTTAATGTATTTAACCTACAGGTATGTGATACCCCTTGCTAATTTAAGGTATTTATTTGCAGCTTTATCTATAGGAATGGTGCTCGCATTCTTTTTAATACAGAAGCTCAGAATAAATAAAAAAGCAGTTACCATTATTATTTTTTTATGTATCGTTTTTCCGTCCCTGGAGTTATCCTCATATTGGGAATTGGCCAATTCCGGATTACTTACATTTGCCCTGTTTTATTTTTTAATTAAGAGACAGGCTTCGATTTTAAGATTCAGACCGGATGTTCGGGCATTAACCTTAATAGCATTATGCTGTTTTTTAGGGCTTACCCTTGCCCAGAAATTCTATATACGTAACGAATATAAAAGATATGTAAAAATGGTTGAATATTCAGGATTTTGGCCTGAAGCAACCTATGCCTGGGAATGGCTCAATAATAATACCCAATCAAACAATATCGCCTACGCCGGCAGGCCGGTGGTATACCCGCTTTATGGCACAGGTTTTAAAAATAATGTTTATTATGTTTCGGTCAATAAAACCGACCCGGCTATGCCCCATTATTTTAGTGACAGTTCATACGAATGGGGTTATAATTTTACCTCATTACATGAGAATTTAAATGAGCCAAATAATTACCGCGGGAATGCCGATTATAATATTTGGCTGGTCAATCTTAAAAGGCGTAATACCGATTTCATTTTTATCTATTCTCTTCATCAGACTGAAAAGATTGAATTTCCTATAGAATATTACTGGGCAATTGAACATCCCGGTGAATTTAAAGAGGTTTTTTCTAATAATACGATTAAAATATTCAAATTGATTAAATGAAACTCTCTATTATCATCCCTGCATATAACGAAGAAGCAAATATCGCTGATGTTATTAGTAAGCTTGAACAGGCCATGCTACCAGAGCATGAGCTGGTAGTCGTGAATGACCATTCGACCGATAATACGCATGCATTGGTAAATAGATTAGCTACTTCTTATCCTAACTTAGTGCTGGTTAATAATGAAAAAGAGAGGGGCTTTGCTAATGCGATAATGTGCGGTATCGGAAACGCCAAGGGAGATGTTTTGTTGCCGGTAATGGCGGATTTGTGTGACGAACTTCAAACTGTCAATAAAATGTATGATAAAATAATACAGGGTTATGATGTTGTTTGCGGCTCAAGATATATTAAAGGGGGTTTGAGGCAGGGAGGGCCGAAATTCAAGGCTATGCTGTCACGGTTAGGAGGTTTTACTGTGCATTTACTTATCGGTGTACCTACCCATGATATAGCAAATGCCTTTAAAATGTACCGTAAGGAAGCTATTAAAGGCATAACTATCTATTCTAAAGGCTTTGAGGTATCGATGGAGCTGGCTTTAAGGGCTTATTTTAATGGTTTCAAGGTGACAGAAGTCCCCACAAAATGGAAAGAAAGAGAAAAGGGTAAATCCAGTTTTAAGGTTTTCAGGCTGTTGCCTAATTATATCCGGATATATCTTTGGGCATTAAAAGAGAGGATGAAGTAAAATGCCGTTATTATCAGTGATAGTGCCTGTTTTCAACGAGTCAAAGACAATAAGGCAGGTTATAGAGAAGATACAGCGTATTGATATCGACAAAGAGATCATCGTAGTGGATGATGGCTCTACAGACGGTACAATGGGTATTATTTCCGAATTAAAGCTTTTGAACCTGAAAGTTATTTATCATTCCAGCAACAGGGGCAAGGGCGCTGCTTTTAAGAGCGGGCTTAGCAATGCAACAGGAGATTATGTATTGATACAAGATGCAGACCTGGAATATAATCCCGAAGATTACCGTAAATTAATCAGCGCCATCAAAGATTGCGCTGATGAAAGCCTGGTTCTTGGTGTGAGGTTCCTGGGGGGGTATCAAGGGTTATTCTTCCACAGGCTTGGCAATAAAGCCCTTACCGGGTTCTTGAATTTGCTTTATTCAAGCAGGCTCAATGATTATGCGACCTGTTATAAGCTGGCTTCGCGCAAGACTTTTTTGAACCTTGATTTAAAGGCAAATGGATTTGATATTGACGTTGAGATTGTATGCAATGCAATTAAACGTAAGCTCAGGATAATCGAGGTCCCTGTTTCATATATCCCGCGTTCATACAAAGAAGGCAAGAAAATAAGGCTCAATGATGCTTTTTGGGCTATTTTCTATATGATAAAATACAGATTCGGAGGCTAAGTGTCAAAAGTTATAAGCATCTGTGATTTTATTATTTATTGGTCAATAATATTAATCCCGTTTTCAATTTCTATTTCTCCGGCGTTTACCTACTCATTTATGGGCTTTTTATTCTGCAGTTTTCTCTTAAAGAAAATCCTTAAACGCCAGAGACTTTTTGTCCGAACCGCAATAAATATCCCGTTTATATTACTGGTCATTATTTCAATAATCTCTTTTAAAAATAGCATTGATCTTAAGTCCAGCATAAGGGGGATATGGAAATTTGTTGAATATGCCATGCTCTTTCTCATTTGCGCTGAAGAGGTGCGCGATAAAAAACATCTGGGCAGGATTCTGGGGGGGATTATCTGCGGTGCTGTTATGTCTTCTATTGACGGGCTCTGGCAGTTATATTCAGGAAAAGATTTTATACGCGGCCATGCACCGATAATAAATATCGGGCTAAAGCGCGCCACAGCAGCTTTCCCTAATGCCAATGTTTTCGGTGTTTATGTCAGCGCTATAGCACCCGTTATTACCGGCATGGCGTTGTTTGCTTTTAAGGGAGCTAAAAAAACCTGTATGCTATTTTTTAGCTTACTTGCTATTACCGGGGTGTTCCTTACTCTTTCCCGCGGGACAGCTCTTGCGTTATATTTAAGCGTTCTTTTGATAGCTATATTGAAGAGGAATAAGCTTTTAACCACACTTCTTATCATATTTATCTTGATATCACCGTTTTTACTGCCAAAAAATGTAAAAAACTGGGCTAAGGATGTCAATTATAATCCTGTAAGGTTTATGTTGAATGATGACAGGATAAGCGTTTACCGCAATACTATGAATATGATCAAGCATCATCCTTTTATCGGAGTAGGATTTTCTACTTTCCCGGAAAATTATCTAAAATACAAACTTCCTGAGCCGGACTATGCAGGGACGGCAGATCATATGTATGCTCATAATCATTACCTTCAGATGGCCGGTGAGACGGGTATTATAGGATTGAGTATTTTCATATGGCTCTTGATTAGCGTTTTTTCTGAGGCAAAAAAAATATATTCTAAGCTTACTAGCGGATATCTCAAGACTTACGTAATTTCTTTGGTTGCCGGAATAGCTGCTTTTTTGATAAACGGGCTTACAGAAACCAGTCTTTATTATTCTAGGGTATCGATGATCTTCTGGTTTATGATAGGTTTACTTTTATCTTTTAAACGTTTTTGTTCAGAAGAAAATGGCTAAGAAAAATATATTATTGTTCCGTAATGACCGATTTGGCGAATTTTTGCTGATTATTCCCTGTATTAGGGCGATAAAGGAAGCTTTTCCCGATGCCGGTATAACTTTGGTTTGTAACCCTTATGTTAAAGAGTTAGCCGGATTTATTAATGAAGCCGGGGAGGTGATCACCTGGAATAACCATAAACATAGTTTTTTCGAAATATTAAATTTCTCCAGAAAACTTGCAGTTAAGAAATTTGACATAAGTATAGTATTTAATCCTTCGCAGGAACTCAATTTAATAAACTTTCTTGCCGGGATACCTGTTAGGGTAGGGTTTGACCGGAAGTGGCCTTTTTTGCTTAACCGTAAAATCCCTGACCGTAAATATACCGGAGATAGGCATGAAGTCGAATATAATCTTGAGCTGGTTTCCTTGATCGGTGCCACAAGCAGAAGTTTTGATTCGCATATTGATATTGGCCCGGTTCCCGGCAACAATACTATTGTAATTCATCCCTGGACCAGCGATAATATTAAGCAATGGCCTCTGGAGAGGTTTAAGGAGCTTGTTTTAAGGATAGTAAATGAGATTAAGAAAAAGGTTGTAATTGTCGGCGGTAGGGATGAGCTGAATAAGTATGGCGGGCTATTCAGGTCGCCGCATAGCCTTATAACAGATATGACCGGAAAAACCAGCTTGCCTGAGTTGGCAAAAATAATTAAAGGCGCTGACTTATTAATATCCGGGGATAGCGGGCCCATGCATTTAGCGGCAAGCCTCGGGACAAAAGTAATAGCATTATTCAGGAATGATATCCCTTCAAAGGCACCAAGAAGATGGGGCCCCTGGACAGAGAATAAAATAGTAATTGAAGGCGGAAGTTTAACCGATATAAGTGTAGAAGAAGTTTTTAATACTGTAAGAAAGGTGTTAGCGCTATGAATTATGCGGTGATTTTAGCTGGTGGCACAGGAACACGGTTCTGGCCTTTTAGCAGGGAGCTTGAACCAAAACAATTCATGCATGTCTTAAGCAACAATTCTTTGCTTCAGAATACCATAATACGGCTAAGCGGGATAATTGAACCCGAGAATATATTTATAATAAGCAATAAGCTTTATTTGTATGAATTAAAAAGCCAGATAAAGACGCTGAAAGTCCCTGATTCTAATATTGTGCTTGAGCCGGATGCAAGAAATACAGCTGCGGCTATCGCACTTGCCGCCAGCCTGATATTGGCAAAGGATAAGGAAGCGGTAATGTTGGTCCTGCCTTCTGATCATTATATCCGCGGCAAAAAGGAATTTTCCAGCTGTATAAAAAGTGCAATAAAATGCGCCAGGAAAGATTTCATGGTGACAATCGGGATCAAGCCCCAAGACGCATCTACCGGCTACGGATATATAAAAACAGCAAAGCCATTAAGTGGCTTAGGGGTCAAATGTATTAAGGTGAGCAAATTTATTGAAAAGCCGGCATTTGCCTTAGCTAAAAAATATGCGATAGACAAACGTTTCTTCTGGAATAGCGGGATTTTTATTTGGAAGGCATCTGTTTTTATGGAGGAACTAAGAAAATTCCTTCCTGACATGTATCAAATATTTAAAGATGTAAAGAAGATAGAGCAGGTGGGGAAGAAATGGTTCAGTATTAAGCCGATCTCTGTTGATTACGGTATAATGGCATTTTCAAAGAAGA
This sequence comes from Candidatus Omnitrophota bacterium, assembly GCA_003598025.1. Taxonomy (NCBI): domain Bacteria; kingdom Pseudomonadati; phylum Candidatus Omnitrophota; species Candidatus Omnitrophota bacterium. The sequence goes on along the minus strand of QZKH01000003.1, from coordinate 291,106 downwards.
TCGTGCTCGTGCCGGCTGATTTCTATTGGACTGATCTTGGCAGCTGGGATGCCTTAACCAAAATACTCCCCAAGGATGCCTGCGGGAATGTCTCCAAAGCTGATTTTCTCGGCCTTAATTGCAGGGGGGTGAGTGTTTTTAGCCGCTCGGCAAGGTTTATATCTGCGGTAGGGGTGCGCGACCTGATAATAGCAGATACGCCGGATGCGATATTAGTATGCAACAACAATAATGCTCAGGACGTAAAAAAGATAGTTGATTTGTTAAAAGTGGGCAGGCGTAAAGAATGTATATCCCATATAACGGAAAAAAGGCCCTGGGGAGAATTCACCGTACTGCAGAAGGGAATTGGTTTTAAAATAAAGCTTATTCAGATTTATCCTAAGAAACGATTAAGCCTGCAGAGGCATACAAAAAGGGCTGAACATTGGGTGGTGGTTTCCGGATGCGCCAAGGTTACGACCTCCGGAAAGGCAAAAGTGGTAAAAGCAAACAACAGTATTTATGTGCCTATCGGCCAGAAACACAGGCTTGAGAATCCCGGTAATTCAGTCCTTAGGGTCGTCGAGGTGCAGACAGGCAGCTACCTTGAGGAAGATGATATAGAGAGATTTGATGACGACTTCAAAAGGTAATACCAGGAGATTCCTTATAATAAATCCTTTCGGTATCGGAGATGTTTTATTTACCACGCCGGTTTTAAAAGGGATAAAGGAGAAATATCCTGAGAGTTTTATCGGCTACTGGTGCAACCAGAGAGTAGGCGCACTGTTGAAAACCAATCCTTATTTGGATGCAGTAATTGATTTAAATAGAGGCGATCTTAAGAGGATTTTTAAAGAATCCCCTTTGGCTGGCATAAAGAAATTATTCAGCTTGATCGGCGCGTTAAAAAAATATAAATTCGATACCTGTATTGATTATTCTCTGGACTACAGATACAGCCTAATCGCCAAATTGATGAACATAAAGCAGAGAATAGGGTATAACTTTAAGAGGAAAAGGGGTTTTTTTACACGCTCTTTGGATATTGAAGGTTACAATGAAAAGCATATGGTGGAATATTATATAGATTTAGCCAGAGAATCCGGAATTGAAATTATGGATAAAAGGATGAGCCTGGAGATAAACAAAGAAAGCCGGCAAAATATCGATTCTCTGCTTTTAAACCACGGTATAGGGCCGGATGAAGCAGTCATCGGCATAGTCCCGGGTGCCGGACAGAGCTGGGGCAAGGATGCGTATATAAAACACTGGCCTGCAGAGAAATTTGCAGAGCTGGCAGATAGAATTATTGACCAATTTAATATTAAGGTTATAATTGTTGCAAGCCGGGAAGAGAAGGATATTACTTCCGGGGTGCTTTCATGTATGCGTAATAAAGCTTTGGATATTACGGGCATAGTAAGCTTAACCGATCTTCCGGCATTGTTGAAGAGGTGCAGGGTTTTAGTTACTAATGATGGCGGGCCTTTGCATATTGCGGTTGCTTTAGACATCAGGACAGTATCTATCTTTGGCCCGGTAAGTGAAGTTGTTTATGGACCATATCCAAAAAACGATGAACATATAGTATTGAAGCGCCAGTTGGATTGCCGGCCATGTTATAAGGATTTTAAGCTTGCTCATTGCGTTCATAGCAAGGAGTGCATTGATTCAATCCAGGTGGACCAGGTTTTTGATGCCGTAAGGAGGCTGATGTGAATGTACCATTCTGCGATTTAAGTAAACAGCATGAAGAGATTAAAAGGGAATTATCTCTGGCGATAGAGAAGGTTATCAACAGGGGTGATTTTATCCTGGGCCAGGATTTAGTTGAGTTCGAAAAGGAATTCGCTGCTTTTTGCAATTGCCCATACGCTTTAGGCGTGAGCTCAGGTACCGCTGCTTTATTTCTTGCTCTCAAAGGCTTGGATATCGGCCAGCTCGATGAAGTTATTGTTCCGGCTTTTACATTTATTGCTTCGGCTTTAGCTGTAAGTTATACGGGGGCAAAGCCTGTTTTTGTCGATATCGATGAGGCAACATATAATATAGATGTAAACAAGATTGAAAAAGCGATAACCCGTAAAACAAAGGCGATAATGGTAGTGCATCTTTACGGGCAGCCGGCAAATATGCCTAAAATAATGCAACTGGCCAATAAACATAATTTAAAAGTCATTGAGGATGCTGCTCAGGCACACGGTGCCAGTATAACCATGCCGGAAGGCAGGCGCATGTTTGCCGGAGAGATTGGCGATGTCGGTTGTTTCAGTTTTTATCCTTCTAAGAATCTCGGCGCAATGGGTGACGGAGGCATGGTGGTTACGAAAAATAAGGCTGTATTTGATAAGTTATGCATGTTAAGAGATTATGGCAGGATATCCAAATATGAGCATGCCATGATTGGATACAATTCCAGGCTTGATACTATCCAGGCAGCGCTGCTTAGGATAAAATTAAAAAGAATTGATAAATGGAACAACCTTCGGCAGGAAGCTGCTAAAATATATGACAGCCAATTAAATAGTGCCAAAAATGTGGTTTGCCCAGTATCTCTGCCTTCTGTAAAACATATCTATCATGTTTATGCTATCAGATCGGCAAAGAGAGATCAGATACACAGGGCGCTTTCTGATGCAGGCGTCTCCAGCATCATTCATTATCCTATACCGCTGCATTTACAAAAGGCTTATGCTCACTTGAAATATAAGAAAGGTGATTTTGCCGTTGCTGAGAAAGTATGCGACGAAATATTATCGCTGCCGATGTTCCCGTATATAACTGAGGAGCAGATTAAATTCGTAACAGGAATAATCAAGGATATTGTTTAATGACTGATAAGGTCAGGCTTTCTGTGGTTGTGATAACAAGAAATGAACAAGAGCGATTGTCCAGGTGCCTTGATTCGGTGTTTTGGGCTGATGAGATAATCATTGTTGATGACCAGAGTACTGATCATACCAGAGAAATCGCTGCCAAGTACACGGACAAAATCTTTATTAGGAAAATGGAAGTTGAGGGCGCGCATAGGAATTGGGCTTATTCAAAAGCTGCTAATGAATGGGTCTTAAGCCTTGATGCAGATGAAATAGTCACATCCGAGCTAAAAAATGAAATAGCCCAAAAATTGTCCGATAACCCTAAAGAGAACGGTTTTACTGTTCCTAGGAGGAATTATATAGGAAATTACTGGGTCAGGTATGGGGGGTGGTACCCTAGCGGGCAGCTTAAATTATTCAGGAAGAGTAAATTCAGATATGAAGAAGCAGCAGTGCATCCCCGGGCTTTTATGGACGGCGCTTGCGGCCATCTTCATTCAGATCTTATTCATTATTCATATAGAAACCTTGAAGATTTTATAACTAAGCTGAATAAACAAACAAGCTGGGAAGCGCGAAAATGGCTTACGCAAAACAAGCCTATGCGCCTGGGCAGGTTTCTCTGGAGGAGCTATGACAGGTTTATGCGCACTTATTTTACTAGAAGGGGTTATAAAGACGGTTTTATCGGCTTTATGATCGCTTTCAATGCGGCATTATATCAATTCTTAAGTTATTTGAAATATCGTGAAATAATCACTGAAAGGAGATTAAGGAAATGAGAGTATTGGTCACCGGAGGGGCAGGGCTTGTGGGTAGTCACTGTGCGGAGTTTTTTTCAAAGCAAAATTCAAAAAATAAAGTTATTGTCCTTGATAATCTCATGCGTTCTAAAATATTCGGTTATGATAAGAATTCGGTTGAATTTAACTGGAAATATTTACAGCAATTCAAGAATATTGAACTTATAAAAGGGGATGTCAGGGATGAGAAGGATGTGGCAAAGGCAATAGGTAAAGGAGTTGATGTGGTAATACATACTGCAGGCCAGCCCGGAGTTCCTTCTAGCGTGCGTATGCCTAAAGAAGATTTTAGCATCAATGCTTTTGGGACCCTTAATGTCCTTGAAGCAGCAAGGGCTAAATCCAAAGATACGGTTATTGTCTATTGCTCAACCAATAAAACATTTGGCGAAAACGTTGATAAGATCGCCTTAATTGAAAAGGAGAAAAGATACATTTATGACGGTGTCGTAGGAGTCAATGAAAGCATGTCTACGGACCTTACGGGGCATACACCTTACGGAGTATCTAAGCTTGTGGGTGACCTTTATGTACAGGAATATAGCCATATTTATAAGATGAAAACAGCGGTTTTCCGCATGTCTTGTACATATGGCACAAGGCAGTTCGGTTTTGAGGACCAGGGATGGGTTGCCTGGTTTATAATCGCTGCTTTATTCAATAAGCCAATTACTATTTATGGTAACGGTAAACAGGTCCGGGATATGCTGTATGTAGATGATCTTGTTGATGCGTTCAATAAATTCATAAACAGTGATTTAGAAAGAGGGCTGTTTAACATAGGCGGCGGTCCCGATAATACAATATCGCTCCTGGAATTCTTAGACCAGCTTGAAAGTGCTACCGGCAAAAGGCCAAAGACAGAATTTTCCGATTGGAGGCCATCAGACCAGAAGGTTTATATAACTGATACCGCAAAAGTGAAGAAAGAACTTAAATGGGATACAAAAGTTTCAGTCAAAAGCGGCATAAACAAGCTTATAGATTGGGTAAAAGATAATGAGAGCTATTTTTCTTGACCGGGACGGCGTTATTAATAAGTTCCCCGGGTACGGGAAATACGTAACGAGCATAAAAGGATTTAAATTTCTTCCCAATGTGAAAAAGGCAATCGCCGATCTTAAGAAATCAGGGTTTAAGATTTTTATAATCTCAAACCAGGCTTGCGTTGGCAAAGGTTTACTGGATAAAGCCGATTTAGATTTAATAACCTCTAAGATGATTGAGGAGATAAGGTCTTACGGTGGCGATATCGACCGTGTTTATTATTGTTTCCATTTGCCTGAGGAAGACTGTTCTTGCCGGAAGCCCAAAATTGGCAGCCTAAAAAAAGCAGCGAAAGAATTCAACATTAATCTAAGCAAGAGTTATTTCATAGGTGATAGCATGAAAGATATTCTGGCTGCTCGATCCTCAGGGTGCACATCCATACTAGTGCTTACCGGGCAGGAAAATCTTATTAACAGCGAGAATTGGCAGGTCAAGCCCGATTTTGTATTCAAAAACCTCTACGAAGCCTCAAGGTTCATCTTAAGGAATTAGGGTCAATGAAAATAATAATTGTTTATGCTTCAGCAGGGGCAGGCCACGCTAGCGCTGCTACTGCAGTATTCAATCATTTCAAAAAAGAATTTACCTCTCATCAAATAACCATTGTTGATATACTTGAATATTCAAATTCATTCTATAAATTTGTTTATTCAGGCGGCTACTCTATTTTAGTTACGCATATGCCTTTATTGTGGGGGCTATTATTTTACTTGACCAGTAATAAGCGTATTGCCAGGCTGACAAACAGGATACAGTCGTTTATAAACAGGATATTTTTTATACGTTTTGAAAGATTTATGATTTCAGAGCAACCAGATTATATTATTACAACACATTTTCTTCCTCCAGGCGCAGTTGAGCATCTTAAAAAGAAGCGTAAAATAGCGGCAAAGGTAATTACGGTTATAACTGATTTCGGCGTGCACCCTTTCTGGCTAAATGATTGTATCGATAACTATATAGTTGCGTCTGAGGTCACATCCCGGGAATTGGCAGGGATGGGAATAGCTGAAAATAAGATTGATGTATTTGGTATACCGGCAAAAGGCGAATTTTACGATAATTATGATAAATCTTCCCTCAGGGCCAAGATAGGGTTAGATAACGATGTTTTTACAGTATTGATATCAACCGGTTCTTTCGGAATGGGGCCGATTGAAGATATAGTTTTTGCCCTGAAAGGAGAAATGCAAATACTGGTTGTTTGTGCTAATAATAAAAAGTTATACAAGCGTTTGATTGCCAAAAATTACCCTAAGGTTAAAATATTTGCTTTTATAAATAATATTTATGAACTTATGGCTGTTTCTGACCTGATGATTACAAAGCCGGGTGGGCTGACTATTTCAGAATTGATCGCCATGAGGCTTGTGCCGGTGTTTATCAGCCCTATCCCCGGCCAGGAGACAGTCAACGCAAGAGTGATAGTTTCTCAAAATGCAGGTTTTGCTGCCAAAAACACAGAGGAACTAAAAAAACTAGTGATATTGTTAAGAGATAACCCTGCGCGGATTAAAGAAGCCAGGGATAACATGAAAGACTTAATAAAACCGAATCCTGCAATCAGCCTTTCTAATGTTATACGTTAAAATAGTAATACCTATTCCGGTTGACGGTCCATTTGATTATTCGGTTCCGGCTGCATTCGTGCCCCGTGTTGTCCCAGGCATGAGGGCGTTAGTTACATTCGGAGCCAGGAAATGCGTCGGTTATATTGTCGGGGTATCAAAACAAAGTTCAATAAAGAACGTTAAACCTATAATAAGTTTGCTTGATGATGCCCCTATATTAAGCAAGGAATTATTACGGCTTACAAAATTGGTATCGCAGTATTACTGTTGTTCGTGGGGTGAGGTTATTGATACAGCTTTGCCTTGGCAGTCAAGAAGCTGCAAGAAAGGGCTTGAGTTGGGAAAGGCTCAGGAAAATCTGCCTAAAACCTCAAGGGCCAGTATCACTTCATTGATTAACGCAGATCGACAGGGGCGCTGGGATTTTTATTTAAATGAGTTAAGAAAATGTATTGATTTAGGTAAGCAGGCATTGATTTTGCTGCCGGATATTTTAAAGGTCGCCAGGTTCAAAGAGAGGGCTGCGGAAATACCTAATGCCGTGATTTCAACATTGTTTAGAAAAAGCCCATCAGAGCTTCGGGAATGGCTGAAGATCAGGAATAGAGAAGTAAATATTATCGTAGGAACGCGTTCCGCGGTATTTGCGCCACTTCAAAATCAAGGATTGATTATAATTGATGAAGAAACTGACTATGTGTATAAGCAGGATCAGGTGCCTCATTATAGCGGACGCCAGGTGGCAATTATGAGGGCAAAATTAAATGGCACAAGTTTGATTTTGGGCTCAGTAGCAAGGCCACTCGAAACAGTTTTGTTAAGTAGAGATAAGAATATTGATTTTAATGAAGTTGCCGTTGAGCAGGCTGTCAGGGATATCTTCATCTTAGACGATAGGACTTATTTTAAGGGTAACACGAAGAAAACAGAGCAGATTTCCAGGTACTTACAAGGAGTAATTGATTCGACTCTAAGCAACAAAGGCAGCGTGCTGGTATATTTTGATAAGAAAGGTTTTGCATCTTATGGAAGTTGTTTAAAGTGCGGCTATGAGCTTGAGTGCCCGAGGTGCAGCGTAAACCTGGTATATTACTACGAGAAAAACATCTTAAGCTGCAGCTATTGTAATTATAGTATCGCCGCTCCTAGGCTTTGCCCTCAATGCAACTCGGATTACATAAGATATGAAGGCATAGGCATTGAAAAAGTAGAAAGCCAGATATACAGGCTTTTTCCCAGAGCCAGGATCGTAAAGCTTGAGCATGCACAAGAAGCAGGCTCAAGCTATGCAGACATTGTTATCGCAAATAAAAATATTTTAAGCTTAGACAGCAAAAAATTTGACTTGGTATGTGTGTTAAATATTGATAGCATGTTAAGCAGGATAGATTTCCGCTCTGCAGAAAAAACATTATTATTATTGCGGGGGCTGCTAAATTTGTGCACGGCTAAAATGATCATCCAAACTTCTATGCCGGGACATTATGTTTTTAAGTCTTTAAAAAATAATAATCCCGAAGAGTTTATCTTACCTGAGATGGATTTCAGAAAACAGCTGGGGTTTCCGCCTTATAAGCATTTAGCTGTAATAAAATTACGTTCCCCCGATGAAAATAAAGTCTCTGATTGCGCTAACCGGTTTTTTGAGGTTATTACCAAAGAAACTGATGGCAGAAGCTTAGAGGTGTTATCGTTAAAGCAGGCGCAGCCATTTAAGATAAGGGGCAATTTCTACTGGAATATAGTTACAAAAGGAAGCAGGCCATTGGCGATGTCTGCCTTGATAAAAAGATGCTTAAAAAAAGTTTCTCATTCAGGTATAATAATAACCATAGACATGGACCCGGTTTAGAATATGGATAAGAGAAAGATGAATATTGTTTTCTTAGGCAGTTCTGAGTTTGCCGTAAAGCCGTTAAAGGCTATTTTCGATAACGGTTATAACGTGGCTTGCGTGTTTACTCAGCCCGACAGAGCTAAGGGAAGAGGCAGGCAAATTTGCGCTACTCCAGTCAAGAAGCTATGCCAGGATTTAGGGATCAAGACCTATCAACCGCAGGATATAAACGATTCTGTCAGTCTAGTAACATTAAAAAAAATAGATCCGGACCTGCTTGTAGTTATTGCATATGGCCAGATTCTTTCTTCTGCTGTGATAAAAACCGCAAAAATTATGGCATTTAATATGCACGCTTCTCTCCTCCCTAAATACAGGGGTGCTGCTCCGGTTAATTGGGCGTTGATTAACGGCGAAAAATATACTGGAGTTTCGGCTATTAAAATTAACACTAAAATGGATGCCGGGCCTGTTATTTGCCAAAAGTCTATTCAGATCAACGAAAGCGATACGGCCGTTACTTTGGCAGAGAAACTTTCAGAATTATCCGCAGAATTAGTCATTAAAGTTTTAAGCTCAATTCCAAGCGGTAAATATACCTTGATTCCTCAGGAAGAATCTAAAGTTACATATGCGCGTAAACTCAAGAAAGAAGACGGGCTTATAGAATGGAGTAAGCATTCCAGGGCCATTATTAACCATGTCAGGGGCTGTTTGGGTTGGCCCGGCAGCTATTCTTATTTGAATGGAAAATTACTGAGGATACTAGAATTAGAGTTAGTTAATGATAGTTTTGGCAGCGGATATAAACCCGGTCAGATACTGGAAGTATCTAAGGCAGGGATAGTCGTTAAAACAGGCGACGGAGCAGTGACCATAAAAGAACTGCAGGCAGAGAATAAAAAAGCAATGAAGGCCGGTGATTTTATTGCAGGGCATAAGGTTATTCTCGGCGATGTTTTTAAAAATTGTTTGCATTAGGCCAATATGATGGTATAATTGGAAACTCCGGGATAGTTATGCAGCGATATGTGTATCCCAATCTTTCAACAAGATTAATCAAGAAACATATTTATAAAATATGCCAGAATTACGAAAAGATCCGATTATAGGCAGGTGGGTTATTGTAGCAACTGAGCGGTTGCGCAGGCCAGATCAATTCGGTATTGCCCCCACGAATGGACAGGAGGAAGCTCCTTCGTGCCCTTTCTGCCAGGGGCATGAATCCCAAACTCCCCCTGAAATATATGCTGTCAGGCCAACCGGTTCTGCGAAAAACAGCCCCGGATGGGAACTCAGGGTTGTCCCGAGTATTGCCCCATTTTTAAGGATTGAAGGTCAGCTTGACCGGCATGGCAGGGGCTTGTATGATCTTATGAGCGGCATCGGTGCGCACGAAATCGTTGTCGAGACGAATAAGCATATAGCTAACATGGCTGATCTAGAAGAACAGCAAATATCCAAGGTACTGGCCTGTTATGTTGACCGCATAAGGGATCTGGAAAAGGATGAGCGTTTTAAATACGTTTTAGTTTTTAAGAATTACGGCTGGTCTGCCGGGGGCAGCAAGCTAAAACATTCGCGTTCCCAGCTTATTGCAACACCTGTTAACCCAAAAAGAGTCAAAGAAGAGCTTAAAGGCGCAAGGCTTTATTATGAATACCATGAAAGGTGTATTTTTTGTGATTTAATCAACCAGGAGATGTCATCTAAAGAAAGAGTTATCCTTGATATAGACGGGTTTATTGCCATTACGCCGTTTGCGGCGAGGTTTCCTTTTGAAGTATGGATTTTGCCAAAGAAGCATTCCTGCGATTTTGTCAACATCGAGCCGGAACATAGGTTATACCTTGCCAAAGTTATGAAAAAGATACTTCAAAAAATCAAGGTAGGCCTTAATGATATTTCTTATAATTATGTTTTACACACTGCGCCGTTTAGAAGGCCTAAGTCTGGTTACTGGAAAAGCATTGATAATGATTATCACTGGCACATCGAAATAATCCCGCGCCTAACAAAGGTAGCAGGTTTTGAATGGGGTACAGGTTTTTATATATGTCCTTTATCGCCTGAAGATTCAGCTAAATATTTAAGAGAGGTTGAGGTATAGATATGTCAGAGTTACGAAGGGATCCTATTGGCGGCAGATGGGTAATTGTTGATACTGACCATCCGGCCTTGCCTGCGGATTTTGAATATGAGCAGCATGCTTTTAAGGGCGGGATTTGTCCTTTTTGCTATGGTAACGAAAAGCTGACTCCGCCTGAGATCGATGCCGTCAGGATCGATGGGTCTTCACCTAATTCTCCCGGCTGGCAAGTAAGGGTAGTTCCTAATAAATTTCCGGCTTTACAGATTGAAGGTGATTTAGACCGCAGAGGCGTAGGCATTTATGATATGTCAAATGGTGTTGGCGCTCATGAAATATTGATTGAAAGCCCCTACCATTATAAGGATATCCCCAGTCTTCTTAACAGCGAAATTGAAAGCTATATCTCGATGTCTTGCTCCCGTGCAAGGGATTTAGCCCGGGACCACAGGTTCAAATATATAATGATATTCAAAAATTTTGGCCCTGCAGCAGGCGCCTCTCTTGAGCACCCGCATTCCCAGATTATCGCTCTTCCTATGGTCCCCAAGAGTGCGGTAGAAGAGCTGAAGGGTTCAAAGAACTATTATGACTATAGAGACCGTTGTATTTTCTGTGATGTAATCAGGCAGGAGCTTCAGGAAAAAGAAAGGGTAATAATAGAGAATAAGTACTTTGTTTCTTTTTGCCCGTTCGTTTCGCGGTTCCCTTTTGAAATCTGGATTATGCCTAAAGCTCATAATAGCAGGTTCTGCCATATGGCAGATGCAGAGATACCTGAATTAGCTTCAATCCTGAAGGATACAGTTACCAAGCTAAAAAAAGTTTTTTCAAATATTTCTTATAATTATATAGTGCATTCTTCTCCGATTAACGGAGATACTGTTTATGACAGCTATCATTGGCATATAGAGTTTATGCCTAAATTAACCAGGTTAGCTGGTTTTGAATGGGGCTCAGGTTTTTACGTCGTGCCAACGCCGCCGGAACTTGCTGCAAAAATCCTAAGAGAGAATTAATCCAGCTTGAAAATAACTTGATCCATTTATTTTACAGTCTTTTTTGAAAGGGGGACAGATAAATATATTAACATACTTAAATAGTCCAAAAACTAAGGAAAAGTAAAGTCGGAATATTTAACAATATTAATCAAGGAGGTGTTTCGTGGCTACAAAAATAGGAATAAACGGTTTTGGGAGGATTGGAAGGCTGGTTTTTCGTGCTGCCTTGGCTAAAAACTCGAAAAACATAGAGATAGTCGCGGTCAATGACCTGCCCGTCGGGACCAAAACTTTGGCACATTTATTGAAATATGATTCAAACTTCGGCAAGCTCAACGCATCAATAGAGACCAAAGATGACGCTTTGGTTGTAAACGGCAAAACCGTCAAAATATTAAGCCATAAGTCACCGGCTGAGATACCGTGGAAAGATTATGGCGTAGAACTTGTAATTGAGTCTACAGGGGTATTTACTGATAAGGAGAAGTGTATCGGCCACATTTCTAACGGCGGGGCAAAAAAGGTAGTTATTTCTGCCCCTGCTAAAAATGAAGATATAACGATTGTGTTGGGCGTCAACGAACAGAAATATGATGCCTCCAAGCATAATATTATATCAAACGCATCTTGTACTACAAACTGCCTTGCTCCGATGGCCAAAGTATTGCTTGATAATTTTGGGATTAAGAGCGGCTTGATGACTACGATACACTCATATACTAACGACCAGAGGATCCTTGATCTTCCGCACAAAGATCTGCGCAGGGCTCGTTCAGCCGCTATCTCTATGATACCTACTTCAACGGGCGCTGCAAAAGCCATAGGTTCCGTAATACCGGAATTAAAAGGCAAGATGGACGGCTTGGCGATAAGGGTGCCTACCCCGGATGTTTCTTTGACTGACCTGTCTTGCGTGATTGAAAAAGATGCCACGGCAGAGTCTATTAACGAAGCATTTAAAAAAGCCTCTGAAACCAATCTTAAAGGTATCTTGCAATATTGCACTGAACCTTTGGTCTCAAAGGATTTCTATGGGTCTAATTATTCTTGCATATTTGACGCTGAATTGACCAAAGTCATTGATAACCGGCTTGTAAAGATCATGGGCTGGTACGATAACGAATGGGCATATTCGTACAGGGTAATAGACCTATGCGATTATATAATCGGAAAAGGTATATAATAGTATAGATCTCTTAACGGGGGCTTACGTTACGGAAACAGAGTAAGCCCCCCATTTTTTATAAAATGAATATATTCTTTCTGGTTCTAGTGGGAGCAAGCGGCATAATCGCGCAGGTCCTTCTATTGAGGGAGATATCTTTTAGCGCATATGGTAATGAGCTTGTTATCGGGGCCATATTATCCAGCTGGATTTTCCTTGAATCTTTAGGCGCCTACATTTTTTCTCTGTTGCTTAGGCGTAACAAGGATAAATCCAGGTTATATTTTGTTGTGCTTAACCTTATTTTTTCAGCCAGCCTGCCTGCAGCATTATATTTTTCCAGGACATTTAAATTTCTTTTTGATCTTAAACCCTATGAGGCGCTGGGAATAGGGCAAGTGCTATTGTTATCGTTCATGGCGAATCTGCTTATAGCTTCCAGCCATGGCGCTTTATTCAGCTGTGCCTGTTCACTATTCTCTTCAAAAAATGACAAGAAGGCAAGTCCGGTCGCAAATATTTATGCCTTAGAAACGCTGGGCACTATAATCGGAGGTTTTGTTTTTACTTATGCCCTGGTAACCCATTATTCATCATTTCAGATTGCTTACTTGGTTGCCTTAGCTAGCGCGATCGTCGGCTTTGTTTTTCTTAAAAGTTTTTCTGCAGGCAGGGCTAAATTTCTACTTATTTCCATATTCGCAGTATTTATATTTACAATAATTTTTAACCGGCCGGCTGATTTGGAAAAGTCTTCGCTTAAAATAAGATTTGGCAGGGAGGGGGCGGTTGAAAACAGAAATTCTGTATACGGCAATGTCGCAGTAACCAAGGATAATAAGCAGACGGTATTTTATTATAATGGCCTTCCGGCAGTAATATTGCCGCATCCCGATACTAATTTAATTGAAGATTTTGTAAATTTTCCCTTGTTATTAAGTGATAACCCTAAGCGGATACTTGTGATCGGCGGCGGGATAGGGGGAGTGATATCGGAAATATTTAAATACCCTGTAGATAGAGTCGATTATGCCGAGCTTGATCCTTTACTGATTGAAATGGTCAAGAAGCATCCTGATGAACTTAGCCTGCTTGAACTCTCAGATAAAAGATTATGGCTGAGTAATATTGATGGAAGGCTCTTTTTGTTACGGGCAGTTGATAAATTTGATATTATTTTTCTTGGTGTCAGCGGCCCGGTTGATTTGTCGGCAAACAGGCTTCTGACTAAAGAGTTTTTTGCTTTAGTAAAAACGAAATTAAATAGGGGCGGATTAATTGTATTTAGCCTTTTAGGGTCAAGTACTTATATGGGCAATGAGCTTAAAGATATGAATGCCTGCATATTTAACGGCCTCAAAGATGTTTTTGCGTATACTTCCGTTATTCCCGGAGATTATAATTTATACATAGGCACAGATTCGCGCTTTATCAAATATAATTTCAACCCGAAAGTAATTGAGAACAGAATGAAACAAATGGGGATTACTACTGATTTTCTGAATGCAGGTTATCTTAATTACAGATTGGATGCCGCTCGGCAGGAATGGTTTAGTGCTCAGTTGAAGAATGCAACAAAAGAAGTTAACACTGACCTCAGGCCGGTCGCAGTTTATGAAAGCATGCGTTTATGGAGTAATAAATATTCATCCGGAATGAAATATATCTTTGAAAAGGTAAAGAGTATAAATTTAACGGCGTTGTTGATTCTTGTTATCATTGCCACTGTTTTTATATTGGTTTTGCGTTTAAAAAATTACCTGAAAAACGATATCCAGATTTTTTATCCAGTTGCTGTTACTGGGTTTTTCGGGATGATGGTTATGCTTATGCTTTCGTTTGCTTTTCAGGTATATTTCGGTTACCTTTACCAGAGAATAGGTTTTCTTATCAGCATATTTATGTCCGGAGCTGCTGTGGGAAGCCTGGTTGCCGGCAGATTTAAAACGGAAAGAAAACTGCTTAGTAAACTGTTTATATCTGGTGAATTGCTGATTATTTCAATAATCTCATCTTTGATAGTTTTATTTGATAAAAATATCATCTTTGTTAATAATTATATACTTTTTGTATTCTTATTTGCTTTGCCCGGTTTTTGTGTCGGTTTTCAATTTGTTTTGGCCAATTCGCTGATTAATAATAATGTCAGCTTCAAAGCTGCCAATGCCGGATTGCTTTATGCCGCAGATCTGTTGGGAAGCTGTCTTTCGGGGGTTTTGGCCGGGATATTCTTTTTTCCTGTAATCGGACTTATAAACAGCCTGGTATTTTTGCTATTCTTTAAGCTTTCAAGCCTTCTCATCGCAAGTTTACCAATAGGACAGAAAGTGGATTTTAGTTCATAGTTCATAGTTTATGGTTCATAGTTGATAGTTCATAGAAATAGATAAAGTATTCAGTCGCAAAGACACACGACACAAAGTCACATATTGCAATAACGCAATACTCTATACCTATACGAATTATAAACCAACCATCCTGACAGTAAAGGGAAAACCTTTGACAAACCAACTAAATTGATATATATTAAAGCATTTAAATAGGAGGAAATTCATGAATAAAATGTCAATTAAAGACATTGATTTGAATGGCAAGGTTGTGCTTATGCGGGCTGATTTTAATGTCCCGCTAGATAGCGATCTTAAGATAACTGATGATACCAGGATCAAGGCCACTCTTGAGACTATTAATTATATAATAGCTAATAAAGCCAAGAAACTCATCCTTATGAGCCACTTAGGCCGTCCGGATGGCAAAGTTATCGCTAAATACAGCCTCAAGCCTGTTTCTTTACGCTTGAAGGAATTGCTTGGTCAGAATGTATTAATGCTTGATGATTGCGTCGGTCCTGAAGTAGAGTCTAAAATAAAATCCTCAAATGAAAAGGTCATCTTATTGGAAAACCTCCGGTTTCACGAGGAAGAAGAAGGAAATGACCCGGAGTTTGCAAAGAAACTGGCATCATCAGCTGATTTGTTTGTCAATGATGCTTTCGGCACGGCACACCGCGCTCACGCATCGACTGAAGGAGTTACGCATTATTTAAAGTCAGTTGCCGGTTTTTTAATAGAAAAGGAGATTAAATACCTTGGCGCAGCAGTCGCAAATCCGGCTAAACCTTTTGCCGTTATTTTAGGAGGAGCAAAAGTTTCAGATAAGATAGGGGTTATCGACAACCTGCTGCCGAAATGCGATATTATACTCATAGGCGGCGGGATGAGCTATACCTTTCTTAAGGCAAAAGGCATTCAGATCGGTAATTCTAAGCTTGAGAAGGACAAAATAGATATCGCTAAAGCTATACTTGAAAAAGCAAAGGAAGCAAATAAAAAAATACTATTGCCTGTTGACCATATTGTAGTCGCTAAAATTGATGAAACTAGCAAGCCTGAGGTAGTCGGTGAGTCGATACCTGAGGGAATGATCGCAGTAGATATCGGTCCAAAGACAGTGGAATTGTTTAATAGCCAGTTGAAATCTTCGAAAACTATTGTCTGGAACGGCCCCTTAGGTATATTTGAGATGGAGCCTTTCAGTAAAGGAACAAAAAATGTCGCAGAATTTATTGCCGGTCTTGATACTGTCAGCATAATCGGAGGAGGGGACACGGCTGCAGCCATAGCTAAATTTAACCTGGAAGATAAAATGTCCCATATTTCAACAGGAGGCGGGGCAAGTCTTGAGTATCTGGAGGGAAAAACTTTACCCGGAATAGCTGCATTGGCAGATAAATAAACAAGGAAATCAAGATGAGAAAAATTATTATTGCTGGAAACTGGAAAATGAACAAAACTATCGGGCAGTCAATTGAGCTTGCCAGCGGATTAAAGAGAGAGTTATTCTCTGTAAAAAACCTGAATACGGATGTAGTTATTTGCCCTGTATTTACCAGTCTGGCGGAAGTAGCAGAAATTATTGTCGATTCTCCCATAGAATTAGGGGCGCAAAATCTTTATTGGGAAGACCAGGGTGCTTTTACCGGAGAGATATCACCTGTTATGCTTAAAGATGCCGGTTGCAAATATGTTATAATAGGGCATTCTGAAAGAAGGCAGTTTTTTGCGGAGACCAATTTAACGGTAAATAAAAAGATAATAGCTGCGCTTAATCATGGTTTAATCCCGATTGTTTGTGTAGGCGAGACCCTTAAAGAGCGCGATGGCGGTCAGACTTTTAAGGTATTGAATGACCATATCACGAATGGGGTTTCTGGGATCAGCGCAGATAAGATGGCAGGTATTATTATAGCTTATGAACCGGTATGGGCTATCGGTACCGGTAAAACTGCTACTGCTGAACAGGCCCAGGAGGCCCATAAGTATATAAGAGACTTAATAAAAGATATTTATAGCGAAGAGGTAGCTTCTGAGGTTAGAATACAATATGGAGGCAGCGTCAAGCCGGAAAATATAAGCGAGATTCTACTTAAACCTGATGTCGACGGTGCCTTAGTCGGAGGCGCAAGCCTTTCTATAGAATCCTTTATCTCGATAATAAAAAAAGCAAGTGAGGTATTAAAATGACCGGTTTAATAATAGCATTACATGTAATCGTGTGCATACTTTTAATAATAATAATACTCGTGCAGAGGGGCAGGGGTGGAGGTTTGGTTGATACCTTTTCTGATGTTGAGTCAATGTTCGGGACGAAGACCCCGGCAGTACTCACACGGGTCACTACTATTTTATCAGTGTTGTTTTTTATTACTTGCCTGAGCCTGGCGCTTTTTGCAGCTAACCGGAATAAATCTTTAATGAGTAATACGGTTCCCGCAACGGAAAAGCAGGAGGCCCAAAAGCAGCCTCTAGATGCCGATAAGCAGGGCGCATTTAACCAAGTTGCCCAAGAACAAGAACAGGATACCAGCGTTAAATAACTTGAATAAGAAATTATTCTGGATATACGCATTAAGCAGTTCTGTTTATTTTGTGCAGGGCATAGAATCCCTTCCTTCCCAGAGCCTTTTTTATTACCTTAAAGAGTCATTATATTTTTCACCTTCCAAAATAATGGTTTTAGGCAGCATAATCAGTTCTGCATGGTTGCTGAAACCGTTAATTGGCTATGTCGTAGATAATTTCTTCACTAAAAGATCACTGATATTTTTTGCTTTACTTATGAGCCTGGCAACTGTTATGGTTGTAGGACTTGTAGCTTTACCTGTTTTTATGCTGGTTTTCGTCCTTTTGCTGAATTCTACAAATGCCGCCTTCAGGGACGTTTGTGTCGACGGTGTTATGTGCGTTGAGGGGAAGGCTTATAATATAACCGGCAAGATACAGAGCGTCCAATGGATATCTATTTCTATATCCGGGTTACTCACCGGGATATTGGGTGGGATCATTGCCGAAAAATGGGGATTCAGAATAGGGTTTTTATCGCTTATACCTTTTTATTTATTGGTAGGTTTAGCTGCTTTCTATTTTAAAGAAGACCTGGTTAGAGATCCAGGCCGGAATAGGCTGCCAATAATTGCAAGCCTTAAGCCGGTATTAACTAATAAGAAAATACTGGTTGTCGGATTGTTTATTTTTTTGTATAGATTTTCACCTTCTTTTGGTACGCCGCTATTCTTTATCCAAAGAGACAGCTTCGGCTGGGGCAAGGTTTGGATTGGCGCCTTAAGCACGATAAGCACTATTTTTGAAATTATGGGTGCGGTATTATATTATAAGTTCAGCCAGCGGATAAATGTTAAGAAGTGGCTTTATTGGTCAGTTTTTCTTGGAGGGGCCGTAACATTAAGTTATCTTTACTATACACCCGTAACAGCAGTCATATATAACATTTTTTACGGATTTATCGGCATGTTTATATTTCTAATGGTAATGGATTTTATGGCGCGAAACTCTTTAAAAGGTTATGAAGCAACATCCTTTGCATTATTGTGTAGTTTTAGCAATGTCGCCCTTACCGCCAGCAACCTTTCGGGGGCTTTCTTGCTTCCGTTAATCGGGCTTAAATGGCTTATAGTTATATCTTCATTAGCCAGTTTTAGCTGCCTCTTATTAATCAAGAAAATATAGAATGCAATTGCCAGAACTTAAAAATATGTTGCATAAGAACCGGGTAATAATCTTTTGGCTGCTATTGTTTTTAATCAGCTTCTACCTTTACATATTTAAGCTGCCTTTTCCTTCTACAGACGAAATGATCTTTAAAGAGCCGGCAAGGAATTTTGCCTTAAATCATACTTTTGCGTCTCCGGGGGTTTTTGGCTACAGGCCGGGAGTCGAAAATTGTTCGGTGTGGTATCCTCCCGTGTATGCGTTTATTTATGGAGTATGGTTTATGATTTTCGGTTTTTCAATATCTTCCAGTTTAGCATTATCGCTCTTGATATGCCTTTTTGTTGCCTATGCGCAGTATAAACTTTTTAAAATCTTCGCTGATGACGAACCTCCGGTATATATATTAGGATTGATATTTTTTTCATGGATCTTGGCGATCAAGGGAATTTCGCGACCTGATACCCTGGCTGTATTTTTTGGGCTGGCATTGGTTTACTTTGCAATTAAATATAAAGAAATTAATTCTTTCAGGAATAGCATTTTTATTTTACTGTCGTCCTTTTTATGTCTTGCAACTTCTTTTTGGCTTGGGTTATTAATCATTTTTTTTGCGGCAAGTATATTCTTAGGCTATTGCCGGAATAGTATTAAAAGCTTCATCAAGCTAATTGCTAGCATTTTAATCGGATTATTCTTAACTCTTTTCGCATGGCTTGCAGCTTCCGGGTTTGATTATAAGCTTATTTTAAGCCAGGCTCTAAGTTATGCATTATTTTTTATAAGCGACGATTTTGTCAGGGCAGTATCTTATTCGGTTATTACCCATGTCCGTTATGCAGACACATTATTTTACCTGCCGTTGAGTGTATTTCTTTTCTACATTGCTGTCAGGTCTTTAACGAGCCGGAAGAATAAACATAAAGACACAGTTAACCTGCCGATTTTCTTAGGCTTGATAATATCTATCCTAATCCTGATTTTTGTCTTTACCCTCAGGCATATGTATACGCAGGCGTTCTTAATATTTTTTATTTCTACCGTCGTATTTTTGACAAACAAAGAAATCGCCACTAAAAAAGAATTCATCAGGGTTATACTTTTATTTATTTTTATCGGTTGCCTGCCTTTTATAAGGATGAACATACTTCTCCCCGCCACCTGGACAAAGGCAGATACTTACGATTATAACAGACGGATATTAAGAAATAGTATCCCTTCCGGCTCCAGTGTAATGGTAGCCCCGGAGTTATGGTATATGCTGGCAGGTGATTACACTACTTATGATCTGACTTTTTCACTGCATCCTTACAGGATTGATATATATGATTATTTAGTTTTTTCCGGGAATGGCAGCGGAAGCCCTTCTGAGCCAATGGTGGGCGTCATGTCGTTATATACTTATTATAAAAGCCATCTCAAGTATAATTATAATGTTTCTAAGAGCACGTTTATAGGTATCCAAAACAATATTTTTGGGGTACCTATTTCTAAATCCAGATGGAGTTACAGGTTCGAGCTGAGGAAAAGAATCGGGAAGTGACGCTTGTTGCGCTAAAAAGATATAATGATTCATTTTTTCTTGTTTTTTAGCCTCAATGGGCTATAATATTTAATCATGTTTAATATTACGCTGAGAGATTTTATATCAGTTTTTATTCCCATATTTGTTGCAGTCGATGTCGTTGGCACTATTCCGCTTTTTATCGCTTTGGTGGATGGCCAGGCTAAAAAGCAGAGAAGGAAGATAGTCATTGATTCGGTTACCACGGCTTCATTGATTGCTGTTTTATTTCTTTTTATCGGCAAAGGCCTGTTAGGGGTAATAGGCATAACTATACCGGATTTTCAGATTGCTGGCGGCGCCCTGATATTTATAATTTCCGTAAGGCTGCTTCTTCCCGGCGCCAAGAAGAGTTTAAATTTCGACAAGAATGATAAGTTTCTGGGTATTTTTCCTCTCGGCACGCCATTGATCACCGGGCCGGCTGTATTGACTACCGCCCTGATGATGATTGATATCTATGGGGTAAAGCTGACCCTGCTTTCCATAATTTTAAATATGCTTATTGTCTGGTATGTTTTGGCGCGCGCAGAGGATATATTGCACGTGATGGGCCAGACCGGGGTAAGAGCCGTATCAAAAATTATGTATATACTGTTAGCAGCTATCGGGGTTATGATGATAAGAAGGGGAATTATGGGGGTGTTTTTGTGATGATGCGCAAGGTTATTACTTTTATAATGGCTGGCGGAAAAGGCGAGAGGCTTTATCCTTTGACCCGCGACAGGGCAAAGCCTGCTGTTCCTTTTGGCGGCATTTACAGGATAATAGACTTTACATTAAGTAATTGCATTAATTCAGGGTTAAGGAAGATATACCTTTTGACTCAGTATAAGTCAGCTTCTTTGCAGAGGCATATACGGTTAGGCTGGAATATTTTGCCTTCAGAACTCGGACAGTATATTGAAATTCTGCCGGCGCAGAAAAGGGTGGGAGAGTCATGGTATTTGGGAACCGCAGATGCTATATACCAGAACTTATACACGCTTGAAGATGAAAAACCCGATGAAGTTTTGATTTTAGCCGGGGACCATATCTATAAGATGAATTATTACACCCTGATAGACCTTCACCGCGAGAAAAATGCCGATGTAACTGTGGGCGTGGTTGAGGTAGATAAGGATGAGGCTATTCAATTCGGTGTCCTGGAAGTTGATTCTTCAGACAGGGTGACTGCTTTTCATGAAAAGCCCAAGAATCCAGTAACTATCCCGTCAAAGCCAAACAAAATTTATGCCTCAATGGGTATTTATGTTTTTAATAGCGGGGTGCTTATAAAAGAATTGGGCGAGGATAGCAAGCGTTCGTCCAGCTCCCATGATTTTGGCAAAGATATTATCCCCCAAATGCTTAAAAAGGGCCTTAAGGTGTGCGCATATAATTTTGCTGATGAAAATAAAAAAGAGGCTTTGTATTGGAGGGATATAGGGACAATAGACGCATATTATGATGCCAATATTGACCTAGTGCAGGTTGACCCGGTGTTTAACCTCTATGATAAAGACTGGCCGGTGAGGACTTACCAGGAACAGTTCCCGCCTGCCAAAAATGTTTTTGCCGGAGAGGAGATTACGGGGAGAATCGGCTTAGTGCTGGATTCATTGGTTTCTGTCGGTTGTATCATAAGCGGCGGCAGGGTGCAGAGATCTATTTTGTCTCCGAATGTCAGGATAAACAGTTATTCTCAGGTATACGATTCAATCCTTATGGAAGGTGTAAATGTCGGCAGATACGCCAAAATAAAGAGGGCGATCATTGATAAGGATGTCAACATACCTCAGGGCATGGTTATAGGATATGACCAGGCTGAAGACAGAAAAAGGTTCCATGTGACTGATTCTGGGATAGTCGTGGTTGCAAAAGGGACAGATATAGTATGATCCGTAAAGCCAAAGTCAGCGATATACCGAAAATCCAAAATTTGATAAATAAATTTGCCGAAGAAGACCTTATGCTTCCGCGTTCCTTAAATGAGCTTTTTGACAGGCTGCGCGATTTTATTGTCATCGAAGAAAGGGGTAGGGTCATCGGTTGTTCTGCCCTGCATATCTGCTGGCAGGATCTGGCTGAACTTAGGTCATTGGCTGTTGAAAAAAAGAGCCAATCAAAAGGGATTGGTACACAGCTGGTGGCAAGTTGTATCGAGGAGGCAAAAGACCTCGGTGCAAAGAAATTATTTGTGCTTACCTATAAGCCGGATTTTTTTAAAAAGTTCGGCTTCCGCAGGATAAAACATGCAGATCTTCCGCATAAAGTTTGGGCTGAATGTATTAATTGCCCGAAATTTCCTGATTGCCAAGAGGTCGCACTAATAAAAAACTTGTAATAGATTTTCTTTGTGTTATTATAATTATCTTTAAAAATACTGAGGGAGGGAGTTATGGATTATTTGTTGACTGAAGAACAAAAAATGGTCAAGGACCTGGCGCATAAGATAGCTGAAGAGAAGATCAGGCCCGTAGCTGCTAAATATGATGAAAGCGAAGAATATCCGTGGGAGGTCATAAAGGTAATAGCGGAGGCAGGATTGTTTGGGTTATTCATCCCGGAAGAATTTGGCGGTATGTCAGTAGGGGTTTTGAACCTCTGCCTCGCTACCGAGGAGTTTTCGCGTGCCTGCGGCGGTATTGCTGTCTGCTATGCTGCCTCTGCCTTAGGTACCTTTCCTATAGTTTTATTCGGTAGTGAAGAGCAAAAAAAGAAATACCTGCCTGATCTTGCCAGCGGTAAGAAAGTGGCAGCTTTTGCCGTAACCGAACCGGAAGCAGGCTCAGATGCCTCTGCAATAAAGACGACAGCGAAAAAAGAAGGCGACCATTATATCTTAAACGGCTTAAAGCACTTTATAACAAACGGTGGCGATGCAGAAACTTACGTAGTTATAGCAATGACGGATAAGACTAAAGGCGCAAGAGGCGCTTCAGCTTTTATTCTTGAAAAAGGTATGAAGGGGTTTACCTTCGGCAAAAAAGAAGATAAATTCGGCATCCGCGCTTCCTCAACCAGGGAGCTGATATTTACTGATTGTAAAGTGCCAAAGGAAAACCTTATAGCCAAAGAAGGAATGGGTTTTATCGTTACAATGAGGACATTTGATATGTCAAGACCGGGTGTTGCTGCCCAGGCTCTGGGAATCGGACAGGGCGCGCTTGAACTGGCGGTAAGATACGCTAAGGAGAGGCACCAATTCGGTAAATCAATTTCCAGCTTCCAGGGTATACAGTGGATGCTTGCTGATATGGCAACCGAGATCGAAGCTGCCAGGGCATTGGTATATTCTACTGCCAGGATGGTTGATGCCGGGGTAAAGGATGTTGCTAAGGCATCAGCTATGGCTAAAATGTATGCTTCAGATGTCGCGATGAAAGTGACTGTGGATGCATTGCAGGTTTTTGGCGGTTACGGATATATGAAAGAATACCCGATAGAAAAATATGTACGTGATGCAAAAATTACCCAGATTTATGAGGGCACAAACCAGATCCAGAGGAATATAATTGCATTGCAGTTGATAAAAGAGATGGCTAAATAGTTCACAGTTCATTGTTCACAGTAATAGGGAAAATAAGTATGAATATAATCGTTTGCATAAAACAGGTACCAGAGACTACCGAAGTCAGGATTAACCCTGAAACAAACACCTTGATTAGGGAGGGAGTAAAGTCCATAATCAACCCTTTTGATGTTTATGCAATTGAAGAAGCGATCAGGTTGAAAGAAAGGTTTGGCGGTAAAGTAACCGTTATTACGATGGGCCCGCCCCAGGCAGAAGCTGTCTTGCGGGAGTCTATTTCTTTGGGTGCTGATGACGGTGTACTTATATGTGACAGGGCTTTTGCCGGAAGCGATACATGGGCTACCAGTTATACTTTAGCTGCAGCAATAAAGAAAATAGGCGATTACGACCTTATAATCTGCGGTAAACAGGCTTCTGACGGTGATACTGCCCAGGTAGGGCCGGGTATATCGGCGCATTTAGATATTCCGCAGGTAACATATGTTAAAAAAATAGAAGAGGTCAAAGATAAAGCTATGAGAGTAGAGCGTATGATGGAGGAAGGCTTTGAGATCATTGAGACTCCTTTACCGGCTTTATTGACAGTAGTAAAAGAAATAAACAATCCAAGGCTGCCTTCTTTAAAGGGAATGATGAAGGCAAAGCAAGCTAAAATTGCTACCCTGGGTCAGAAGGAACTGGCGCTTGATGCTCAGTCAATCGGTCTATGCGGTTCCCCGACACAGGTTGTTAAGATATTTACTCCTGCTCCCAGGACTGGCGGGCAGATTTTGAAGGGCGAGATCCCGGAAATAGTTGATGAACTTGTAAAGCTGATTAAGGACGAGGTCCACTGATGCCTATAAAGATTATTGTAGAAAAATGCACCGGTTGCACATTATGCGTTAAGACATGCCCCTTTGATGCCATCCGCATGATGGACAGATTAGATGCTAAAGGCAAAAAAATCGCTGTAATTGACGAGGATAAGTGTACTTTGTGCGGGGCCTGTGTATCAGCTTGTAAATTCAAAGCGATAATGATTGATAAAGACCAGTCAGTTTGCAAGCTGCCGGATATCAAGGACTACAAGGGAGTTTGGGTATTTATTGAACAAAAGAAAGGAAAGATCCAGTCGGTATCTTACGAACTTTTAGGTAAGGCACATGAGTTGTCAAAAAAGTTGGGGACGGATGTAAGCGCAGTATTAATCGGCAACGGCTTAGATGATCAATTGGACGAATTAATTTGGCATGGTGCGGATAACATTTATCTGGTACAGGCGCCAGAAATAGCTAATTTCCAGGATGAGCCTTATACCAACATCTTAGTCTATTTAATACAAAAATATAAACCAGAAATAGTGCTCTGCGGCGCTACTTCAATCGGCCGTTCGCTTATATCCAGGGTTGCGATAAGGATAAAGGCAGGGCTTACTGCAGATTGTACAGGTTTAGATATTGATCCAGACAAAAAAATACTGCTGCAAACAAGACCAGCATTTGGCGGTAATATAATGGCAACTATAATTTCTCCTAATTTCAGGCCGCAGATGGCTACCGTCAGGCATAAAGTCATGCAACCTATGGCTCCGAATAAAGCAAGGAAAGGCAAAATCATAATTGAGAAAGTCGATCCAGCGCTGTTTAGTTCTAGGACTAAACTTCTGGATATTGTCGATGAAGTAGAATCGTTGGTCAATTTAGCCGAAGCTGATATTATTGTTTCAGGAGGCAGAGGTATGGGTGCACCCGAGAATTTTAAAATGCTTGAAGAATTTGCCCATGTTATCGGCGCAGCTGTCGGTGCTTCCCGGGCGGCAGTTGATGCGGGATGGATGCCTTATTCTCACCAGGTGGGGCAAACCGGGCGCACTGTCTCGCCTAAGATTTACTTTGCCTGCGGCATATCAGGCCAGATCCAGCACCTCGTCGGGATGCAATCTTCAAAGATTATTATAGCCATCAATAAGGACCCGGACGCGCCTATATTTAAAGTAGCAACATATGGTATCGTCGGAGATGTCTTCCAGGTAGTACCTGCCCTAACGAGAAAATTCAAAGAGATATTAAAGAAATAATTCATAGTTCATGGTTGGTAGTACATAGAAATTAGCCACGTCTATGAACAATGAACTATCAACCATGAACTGATATCCCCTGCAATACCAATACAAAAATTTTTAATTGAGTTAATCGGTTAACAGGAAAGTCCTTCTAATACACCTACCCATAGATTTATGCCTTCGCTAAGATTACTACTTTAATTTTATTGAATATAAAAACAGTCATGGATCCGTCCAACGAACCAGATTATTTGGCAGAGATAATAAAGCCTATTAGCATCATTTGCAAATTCATGATTATCCGGCACCGGATAAATTTTGAAAAAAAATTCGTAACCCTGCGCAGACAAAGAAGTTATCGATTACCAATCAATTTTCACCCTAACTTATTTATTTACAACAGGTTATGTAATGATAAAGTATGGATAATATTGCAACCTTTCATTCTGTTATGCATAAGGATGTAAGAAACTGCAAATTATGCTTGACAAAATCAAAAATTCTTATTATCATATACACAACAATAAGTTAGGAGATAAAATGGATATTGCAGCATTAATGACAATTGATGATTTATCTTTATATTTAAAAGTCAGCCGTAGGACTATTTATGAATGGCTTAAGCATCATAAGATACCTGCGGTTAAGCTTGTCGGCCAGTGGCGTTTTCAGAAAGAGAAAATTGATTCCTGGATGGTTGAGAATACAAAAAGTATAAATTGATTATGGCCAGAATATTAGTTGTTGATGATGAAAAGGATGTGCTCGAGTTTCAAAAGGCTTTTTTCACTCGCAGAAAGCACGATGTTGCAACTGCTTCGACTAAAATTGATGCCCTTTCTTTAATTAAAGATTTCAAACCAGAGATAATATTTTGCGATCTCAGGCTTGAAGATGAAGAAGCCGGGTTTGATATTTTATTGGAGGCAAAAAATTTTTCTTTGAAAACAGTTTGTTATCTGATTACAGGATTATCTGATAAAGCTTTAGAAGACAAAGCACTTAAGATGGGCGCAAAGGAAATCCTTACTAAGCCAATTTCTAATGAGGAATTATTAAATAAAATTAATAGCGCTATTTATACCCAAAAGGAGTGAAGCATGTATTTAAAAAGGCTGGAGATCTTGGGATTCAAGTCATTCCTTAACAAAACCGTATTGCAATTTGAGCCCGGTATTACCGCAGTAGTCGGCCCGAATGGCTGCGGTAAATCCAATATATTTGACAGCATGCGCTGGGTGCTGGGAGAACAATCAGTAAAATCATTGCGAGGGTCTGACATGGTTGATGTTATTTTTAACGGCACAGATGCCAAAGAGCCTTTAAGCATGGCCGAAGTCAGCCTTGCTTTTGATAATAAGGGCAGGTATTTTGCCGTTGACAGTGAGGAAGTCTTGATAACCAGGAGGATTTTTAGGTCAGGGGAGTGCGAATACCTTCTTAATAAAACCCAGGTAAGGCTCAAAGACATCCTGGAGTTATTGATGGGCACAGGTATCGGTGCCGAGAGTTATTCTCTTGTTGAACAGGGCAAGATCGACCTTCTTTTAAGTTCCAAACCGGAAGACAGGCGCCTTGTTTTTGATGAAGCCTCGGGGATCACTAAATATAAATCTCAGAAAAGAGAAGCGCTGAGGAAGCTGGAAGAAACCCAGCAGAACTTATTACGGGTAAATGATATAATCGTTGAAGTAAATAGACAGATCTCCTCTTTGGAAAGACAGGCTAACAAGGCACGTAAGTATAAGGAGGCATTTGAGGAATTAAAGCTTAAGGAATTTAAACTCGCCAGCAGCCATATCAAAGGGTTGTTAACTGAAAAGGATGACATAAGGAATAATGTTGCTCAACTTACGGCGAAAGAAGCCGAGCTGTCCGCCGCAATTTGCCAGGATGAGGAGAATATAAGCGGAAGGCAGGTTGAGCTGGCAGGGATTGAAGACAGTCTCAGAAAAATCAAAGATATAATTCTTGACCTTAATAATCAGGATTTTAGGGCCAATGAAAAGGTAAATTTTAATAAAGAAAAAATACAGGAACTTGAATTAACAAAGATTTATTTGTCTAAACAGCTCACTCAAGTCAAAGAGAAACTGTCATTCGATGAAGAAAAATTCATGAAGGTCAAGAATGAGTTTGATTCTCTCAGCAGTGATATAAGCCAAAAGAACACCTATATCCGGTCCAAAGAAGACGAACTCAGTCAGCTTAATCTTTCCGTAAGGTCTTCTGTGGACGCAATAGCAAATGCCAAGAAACATATCCTTGAATTGATGTCCAAAATATCTTCAGCCAAGAACCAGATTACGGATCTGATCTCGCAGGAGCAGGTTTTTCTTGCCAGAAAGAAAAGGCTTCAGGTTGAGAACGCAAAGATAACCGAGGAAAAGAGCCTTATTGAAGAGAGCCTTAATTTGGTAACTTCTGAATTATCAGCTATGGAGTCAAACTTTGCAAGTATTAATGAAAAGATACAGCAATTAAAATCCGAGCGGCAGTCCCAGGCCGGCGAACTCACTGGCCTAGAGAGTGAAATAGATAGTTTTGAAAAACAGCTTCTTTCCCTTGAATCACAGCGTGAATTCCTGATCAACCTTAAACACAGATATGAAGATATCGGCGAATCTATGGAAGCCGAAATAAAGATAGACAGGCTTCCAGCAGATATTTTGAACGGCCTTGTTGTCAGGATCAAATCGTATGATAAGGATAATTTAAGGCTTACCGGAGAAGCAAAGCCGATTGATCTTGATGCGCAGAGGGTTGAGCAGCTGATTGATTCGGTTAATAAGAAATTACAGGAATTAAGGCTGGTCAAGGAGAAAAAGGAGTTGATTATTAAAGAGCTTGAGGCAAGCCTGGCGGCGGTGCAGGAAGAACTGCGCACTGTAGAAATTAATTTAGCCAATAAAAAGGCTTATCATGAAACGGTTTCTGCACAGTTTAGTAAATTAAAGGAAGAAGAGGAAGTAATAACAATTGAATTAAATGACCTTGGCAAAGAACTTTCGGTTATTACCGGTAAAGTCATGGCTATAAGCCAGCAGCAAAAAGAGCTCGAAGATAATAATAAAGCCCAGGAGTCGTTGATTATTAAAGAGCAAAATAATATCACATTTACTAATGAGCAGAAAGAGGGCGTGCTTATATCTATCGCCGAAGCAAAAACACAGCTACAGGCATTGCTTGAGAAGAAAGATTCTGAAGAAGAAACGGTCATGATGCTTAAAAAAACTTACGAGCAGGACAGGGATGTAGTAATGAGTATAGATACCCAATTGCAGGATGCGTCAAAGAAACAGGAAGCGCTTAATTCTGAAATCAGCGGTTTGCGTATTTCCTCCGAGGCACTTGCCAAGGAGATAGTCGTCAAACAGGAAATGCTAAAAGAAAATGAGGCCAGGTTCAGGGAACTCTCTGAAGGCACAAGCGAAACGGTAAAAATGATAGAATCAAACAGAAAAGAAGCTGAAGCGGTAAAAGCCAGGATCTATGAAATACAAATGCAGGAGAAGGACCTTGATTTTCAGTGCCAAAGCATCAAAGATAGGATTTTACAGGCATATAAACTTGATTTAGGGGCAGAGCAGGAGACTCATAGCGAAGACACTATTGATGAAAACGTACTAACTCAAGAGATAGAAAAACTCAAGAACAGGGTTGATTCTTACGGTTCGGTTAACCTTGTTGCAATAGAAGAATACGATGAGCTTAAGAAGCGTTACGATTTTCTCGTGCAGCAGCAGAACGATCTGGTTTCTTCTAAGGAATCGCTGCATGAAGCCATATTAAAGATAAACCGCACGACAAAAAAGATGTTTCTTGAGACATTTGAAAAAGTCAGGGAGGAGTTCCGCAGTTACTTCAGGCTTTTATTTAACGGGGGTGACGGTCAGATCTTTCTTATTGATGAGCAGGACCCGCTTGAGTCTGGCATTGAAATTGTATGCAGGCCTCCGGGAAAGAAATTGCAAAATGTCCTGCTTCTTTCCGGCGGGGAGAAATCCATGTCTGCAATAGCGCTTATGTTTGCGATATTCAAGGTTAAACCTGCACCATTTTGTGTATTAGATGAGATTGATGCTGCTCTTGACGAAGCAAATGTTGACAGGTTCGGCAGGATACTGCAGGACTTTACAGAAACCTCCCAGTTTATCGTAATTACGCATAACAAGAAGACAATTGCGAATGCTGATGTAATGTACGGTATTACAATGGAAGAATCTGGGGTTTCCAAGATTGTCTCAGTTAAATTTTCCCAGAATAAAGGGATAAAAGACAAACAGGCTGACCTTGTCCCCGCTTAAATACCGGTTGGGGTTTTGTAGAGGAAGGTGTTGTTTTTTCCTTTTGCTTTTGCTTGATATAGGGCTATATCGGATGCCGATATCAGCTCTGATGAGCTCTTCCCGTCCATTGGGAAAGTGGCAATCCCCATACTTATCGTAACTTTTTTATTCGGAAGCAGTTCTTCTTTCCAAAAAGGATATTTTTCTACATCTTCTCTTAAGCGTTCAGCTATCATATAAGCTTCGTTGCCTTCGGTGTGGGGTAGTATAATGGTGAATTCTTCTCCTCCATAACGGCATACATGGTCCATTTTTCTTGACTGGTTCTTTAATAATCTAGCCAGTTCTTTCAGTATCCTGTCCCCTGACTGATGTCCCGAAAGGTCGTTATAAATCTTAAAATCGTCTATATCGAGCATTATCAGGCTTAGTTTATTGTTTGTCGCTCTGGCTCTGTCAATTTCTGTCTGGAGCAGATATTGAAAATAACCGTGGTTCCATAATTCGGTCAGTGAATCTGAGTGGGCCCTGAGCATTGTTTTCTCAAAAAGCTGTGAGTTTTCAATTGCAAGACCTGCCTGGTTAGCCAGCATGACAAGCATACGCATATCATCTTTAGTTATGGTTTTTTTTGTAATAAAATTATCAGCTATGATGAGGCCGTTTATCTTGTCTTTAGCTTTTAGCGGGACAATGGCGAGTTCTTCGCTTTTTAACTCGCGTATCACCGGGTAATTTGTGTAACCTTTTATTGCATCTTTGGTAAGCAGGAGCGGCATCCCCTCCATCACTCCCAGGGCAAAGAGGTCATCATTCTTCTCTGCCAGCGGTATCTTGAAACGCCTGACCTGTTGGTTGAACCCGGATTCAAGGACATTGAATGACGAAGATTTATAGACACTTATAAGCTCATCCAGGCCCATGTTTTCATGTTCTATCTGGTTCCATATACGGTTTGCCTCTTCTCCGGTTTCAGGGCCTATGCCCATTTTTCCTTCAAGGATTGATTCATTTTCATTAACAAGAAAAAGAATCGCCCTGTTAAAGCCTAGCCCGGTATGGGCTGTAACACCGGTAAGGATTATATAAAGGATCTCATCAAGCTTAAGAGTTGTGCGCATTGCATTTGAGACTTCATAGAGAATGGCCAGCTCTGCTTTTGTCTTTTCAAGATCCTGCTTAACCTTTTGTATTGATTCATCCATGAAAGAAAATGTAGCATATTTTAAGATAAGTGTCAATGTCAGTTAGTTCATAGTTCATAGAAACATAGAAAGTAGCTAGCCACAAAGACACAATGTCACAAGGACACAGAAGTACCCAGTTCATAGTTCAAAGTTTTACATAATTAGAATAGTAACTTTGAGCCTTAAACAGTGAATTATTAACTCGCCTGCAAGAAGGAATAATACTCAATACTCAACACGATATACGCGATACCCATGTAATCCATATGCTTATAATATTATCCATCAACCATCAACCATGAACAATGAACTAATGTGTTAGATTTAGGTTTTTAATCCGTCATATAGATAAGGAGGGTTTATGGTTCACAGTTCATAGTTATATGGTTTTTATGGCCGATGAATTCCAGGTTATCTGTCAACTATGAACCATGAACTATGAACTAACTGATTGACAGCCTAAATTAAGTAAGATATAATTATCTCTCAAACCATAAACTATCGGAGGAATTATGACTGTAGATAAGAAAGTTTTGCAAAAGGATCCCGCAAAAGACCTATCTAACCGCCAAAAAGCACTTGAATTGGCTTTATCGCAGATCGAAAAACAATTCGGTAAAGGTTCCATAATGAAACTGGGTTCAGATGTAAAGGTTAATGTGGAAGTTATCCCTACAGGCGCATTAACCCTTGATTTGGCCCTTGGTGTCGGCGGTTTTCCTAGGGGAAGGGTTATTGAGATATATGGCCCTGAAGCTTCCGGAAAGACAACTCTTACGTTGTCGCTTATTAAAGAGATCCAATCGTTAGGAGGAGTAGCTGCATTTATTGATGCAGAGCATGCTTTTGATTCAAATTACGCCAAAATCGTTGGTGTTAACCTGGATGATCTATTAATCTCTCAGCCGGATACCGGTGAGCAGGCTCTAGAAATTGCAGAGACGCTTGTGCGTTCAAATGCCGTTGATTTAGTTATCATTGATTCTGTCGCCGCGCTGACTCCCCGTGCTGAAATTGAGGGGGAAATGGGTGATTCGCATGTAGGCTTACAGGCAAGATTGATGTCCCAGGCCTTAAGAAAATTGACTGGCGCTATCAGTAAATCACGAACATGTATGGTTTTTATAAACCAGATAAGGGAGAAGATCGGGGTTATGTTCGGTTCTCCTGAAACCACACCCGGAGGCAGGGCGCTTAAGTTTTATTCATCTGTGAGGATAGATTTAAGAAAAATCGCCACTTTGAAATCAGATGACCTGGTAATAGGCAACCGGGTAAGGGCTAGAGTAGTAAAAAACAAGGTCGCTGCGCCTTTCAGGGAAGCAGAGTTTGAGATAATGCATAATGAGGGCATATCAAAGACTGCCAGCATACTTGATGCTGCGATCAGCGCCGAAATAGTAAACAAAAGCGGCGCCTGGTTGTCTTATGGCGAAGAGAAAATCGGGCAGGGAAGAGAAGCAGCTATAAAACTGCTTAAGGAAAATCCTAAACTGCAGGAAACAATCGAAAAAGAGTTAAGGAAGAAGATTTAGTTTAAGCGTTTAATGCGCGCAAGCCGCATTGGTTAAATTCGCCGGCGACATTTTATAAGTTCGCGGCCACAAAAACCGCACCTTGAAAGGTGCGGAGGGAGTGTGTACGCTCAGTATTTCGCTCCAAGAAACCTCGGGCTTTAGCTCGGGGAGCTTCATAATTATACCAGGTGGACAAGATAGATAACCCGCAGATAATTAAGGCAAGGAATTATGCCTTTCTTCTTCTCAAATTCAGGCAGCGAAGCGTTGCCGAATTAACCCGGAGGTTGAAAAGCAAGAAATACGATGCAGGGGTAATAAATAATGTCATTAACTGGTTGTTAGAGCATAACTTTATCGATGATAATATATTTGCTAAGAATTGGGCTGAAACCAGGATTAGCCGCGGAGTCGGTATTACTAAAATAAAATACGAACTCAAGCTTAAGGGAGTCTCGAATAATATTATTGATCAAACGATAAAAGATTTAACGGGGAAATATTCTGAGGCTGAAGTAATCAAAGGTTTGATAATGAAGAAATCAAAACAACTTGCTGAGCTGGAGCCAAGCAAAAGAAGGAACAGGCTCTATTCGTATCTTGCCAGGCGCGGGTTTCCTGCCAACCTCATTATAGATTCAATTACTAGTTATGAAAGCTGATTTAATAAGAAATAAATTTCTCCAGTATTTTAAGCAGAAAGGGCATAAGATTGTCGCCAGCGACAGCCTTATCCCGCATGATGATAATACTGTATTATTTACCCCTGCCGGAATGAACCAGTTTAAGAAAGAATTTATGGGATTTAATTCCGGATTCAAGCGTGCTGCTACTGCCCAGCGATGCCTGCGTACTGATGACCTGGAAAAGGTGGGTAAAACAGCCTGCCATCACACGATGTTTGAGATGCTGGGTAATTTTTCTTTCGGTGATTATTTTAAGGAAGATGCGATTTGCTGGGCATGGGAATTTTTGACCAAAGAACTCAAGATACCTGAATCCAGGCTTTGGGTGTCAGTTTATAAGGATGACAGCGAAGCTTATGAAAAATGGCTAAAAATCATAAAGCTTCCTAGCCATAAAATAGTTAAACTTGGAGACAAGGATAATTTTTGGCCGTCTGAAGCAAAAGAAAAAGGGCCTAATGGGCCATGCGGGCCTTGTTCTGAAATATTTTATGATTTCGGGGAGGGCGTTGGCTGCGGTAAGGATTCATGCAGCCCCGGATGTTCATGCGGCAGGTTTGTCGAGATATGGAATTTGGTTTTTACCCAGTTTAACCGTAAGGAAGGGGGTTTGCTTGAGCCTTTGCCAAATAAAAACATAGATACCGGTATGGGCTTAGAAAGGCTGGCTGCGGTAATGCAGGGGGTCTATTCTAATTTTGAAACTGATCTTTTTATCCCTCTTATAAAAGAGATTAAAAATAGTGTTGTTTTACCTGAGGCAGAGCTTATTAATGCTGTCGCCGACCATATCAGGGCAATAGTTTTTTCTATTTATGATGGCGTTATGCCTTCGAATGAAAAAAGGGGATACATCGTCAGGAAAATAATACGTAAGAGTGTTTATCATATGGTAAGTATGGGTGTAAAAAGGCCTTTTCTGTACAAATTAACTCCTATAGTCGCCAAGTTAATGTCTGAGCCATATCCTGAATTAAACAGCAGAAAAGAGGATATCGCAGAAATTATTCTGGCCGAAGAAAAAAGTTTTCTCGATATATTGAAATCAAGCGATAAATACCTTACTGAGAAATTTGCGGATGCCGAGTCTGCTTCCAATGCTGATGAGAATGCCGATATCGCCTTTCAGCTATATGATACTTATGGTTTGCCGATAGAGGTTACCGCTAAGTGGCTAAAAGAAAAATATAAAGCAGATATTTCTACGGGTAAGCTTAATTCAAACATCATGGAGCAGAAAAACCGTTCAAAGGTACAGAGCGCTATGAAAGGCGATGTATTTGAAAGCCGTGATTTTAAAGCTGTTGCCAAAGATACAAGGTTTTCCGGATATAATGAACATGAAAGCAAGTCAAAGATCATCAAGATTCTGAAAGATAACGATGAAATCAAGAAAATCATAAAGGGAGATAGCGCAGTATTAATATTGGATAGATCGCCTTTTTACGCAGAGAGCGGAGGGCAGGTTGGTGACACGGGAAAAATTGTAAAAGGTAAGTCAGTCTTTTCTGTGAAAAATACCAAGAAAATCGGCAAAGTAATTTTGCATTTTGGAAACGTCGAGCAAGGCAGTTTTATTAAGGGCAGCCAAGTTGTTTCTGCAATAGATGCTCAAAGAAGGCTTGCGATTGCCAGGAACCATACTGCAACGCACCTTCTTCAGTCAGCGTTAAGGACTATACTGGGCGCGCATGTAAAACAACAGGGTTCTCTGGTTGATTTTGATAAGCTCAGGTTTGATTTTTCGCATTTTAAAGCTTTAAGCCAGCAGGAATTGGAGCGCATCGAAGACCTTGTAAACAGTTATATTCTTAAGAATATAGATTTAAGGGTAAAGAAAACATCGCTAAATCTGGCAAAGAAAACCGGGGCCCTTGCTTTTTTTGGGGATAAATATGAAGATGATGTCCGTATTGTAGAGATAGGAGATGTATCTAAAGAGCTTTGCGGCGGGACGCATTTGGTTTCTACATCGCAAATCGGAATTTTTAAGATTATTCAGGAGAGCTCGGTGGCTTCAGGGATAAGAAGGATAGAGGCTTTAACCGGCGATGCTGCTTATGATTTGCTCAAGAGAGAATCCCGCACCCTCTCCCAAATAAGTTCGATATTAAATGTCGAAGAGGACAAAATTGTTGATGAGATTAATAAAAAGCAGGATAAGCTCAAGCAGCTTGAAAAAGAACTTTACTCTCAGAGGCTCAATATAACCAGGCAGAATATCGATGAGTTGATCCAGGGTTCGGAATCAATAAACGGAATAAATATTATTGCGCACATCCTTAATGGCTATGATATGGAATTACTTAGAAAAACTGTTGATTTGCTCAAGTCTAAAGTCGCAAGTTCTGCTATAATTTTAGGGTCTTCTGTCAATGGCAAGGTTTTTCTGGTGGTCGGATTAACCAATGATTTATGCCAGAGGGGTATGGATGCTTCCGGTATTATCCGGATAATCGCAAAGAGTATCGGCGGCAGCGGCGGGGGCAGGATGGATTTTGCTCAAGCCGGTGGAGATAAACCTGAGAATCTGGAATTAACAATAAATGAGTTCAAGAAATATATAAAAGAGATGAGATTATGAAAATAATACGGCCTGCAAGCAAACAACTGGACAAGATTTATAACCGCGGTCAAATCCGCTATAGGCGGATTGAGGAAAAGGTTAAAAAGATCATCGAAGATGTCCGTTTTAACGGTGATGATGCAGTTTTGAAATACACAAAGAAATTTGATAAAGTCAAAATGCAGTTAAGGCAGTTGAAAGTTGCTGAAGCAGATATAAGCGGCGCTTATCAGAATATAAACCCGGATTTTGTCTCGAATTTAAAGATAGTTATCGATAATGTTACTAAGTTTTATAATAAAACTCTTAAAAGGTCATGGAGGACCAGGGGTTCAGATGGCGTGATCCTCGGTGAAAAATACGAGCCTATTGAGAAGGTCGGGGTTTATATACCGGCAGGGACAGCGCCGCTGGTCTCTTGTGTTTATATGACAGTCTTACCGGCAAAAATCGCCGGTGTTAAAAAGATAGTTTTAATCAGTCCTCCCGATGCTAATGGCGCCATTAACCCGCATATATTGGTTGTCGCTGATCTGTTAAAAGTAAATGAAATATACCGAGTAGGCGGCGCTCAGGGCATAGCCGCTCTTGCTTTCGGGACAAAGACCATAACTAAAGTTGACAAGATAGTCGGGCCGGGGAATATGTATGTGAGTGAAGCTAAGCGCCAGGTTTTTGGTTATACGGATATCGATATGATCGCAGGCCCCACAGAATTAGTCATCATCGCTAATCAATTCAGCGACCCTAAATTTATAATAGCCGATTTAAAAGCGCAGGCTGAGCACGCCCAGGGCTTGGCAGTATTGATTACGAATTCAAAGAAGATGGCTAAATTAATTAAATCAAGTCTGGAAGGCATGAATGGCTTTATCGTCCTTACGAAGAACTTATCACAGGCTGTTGATGTAGCTAACAGAATAGCGCCTGAACACCTGGAGATACTTGTTAATAACCCCAGGAGGCTTGTCAGGGGCATTAAAAACGCAGGGGCGATTTTCCTCGGGCCGTATTCTCCTACCGCAGTGGGGGATTATGTTGCAGGGCCCAGCCATGTATTGCCTACTTCGGGGACTGCCAGGTTTTTCTCCGGATTATCTGTTTGCGATTTTCTTAAATGCAACCATATTATAAGCTATTCAAAGAAATCACTTGAGAAAGTCAGGGAGCCTCTTGAAAAGATCGCTTCAATAGAGGGTTTATCTAAGCATATGGAGTCAGTAAAAATCCGATTTCAATAGGAGATAAAATGCCAAAAAGAGAAGCACTAAAAACCAGAAAGACAAAGGAAACTGAAATAACCATTAAATTAAACATCGATGGTACTGGTGAATCAAAAATTGATACCGGTATAGGTATATTGGATCATATGCTGGAACTTTTTGCTTTTCATGGCCTGTTTGATTTAGAGATCGCTGCAAAGGGCGATCTAAAAGTAGATATACACCATACTAACGAAGATGTAGGGATTGTTTTAGGAGATGCCTTTAAGGAGGCCTTGGGCCAGAAAGAAGGGATAAAGCGGTTTGGTTCTGCTTCTGTTCCTATGGAAGAAGTTGTGGCTGATGTGAGCGTGGATATAAGCGGCAGGGCTTATTTTAAGGGCATATCTTTGCCTTCGCATACCTTCGCTGCTATAAATTCGCAGGAAAATTACTCTCTTGAATATGCTAACCATTTCTTCGAAGGGTTTGTCAATAAATTAGGGGCAAATCTAGTAATAAAGCTGGAAACAAGGAATAACCCAGATTTACATACAAATTTAGAGCCTATATTTAAAGCGTTAGGGATTGCAATGGATCAGGCCACGCAAGTTGATCCCCGCCGCAAAGGTATTCCTTCGACAAAAGGCATAATTGATTAAATAAGGGTTTGTTATGATCTGTATTATTGATTATGGAATGGGTAATATCCATAGCGTCAAAAAAGCTATAGAGTCTATGGGTAAAAAAACTATAGTCACAAATAGTCCGAAAGATCTGGATAAGTGCGAAAAAATTGTTTTTCCCGGAGTGGGTGCCTTTGATGACGCTATTGACGAGTTAAGAAGGGTTAATCTTGTTGATTCAATATTAAAACAGGTCTCTGGAAATAAGTTCTTTCTTGGCATATGCCTTGGTATGCAAGTTTTATTTGAATCTAGCCAGGAGGCGCTAAAGGAAAAAGGGCTTGGTTTGCTTACCGGGAGCGTCAAGCTTTTTGACCAAGATCTCAAAGTTAAAGTCCCCCATATGGGCTGGAATCAGCTGAATATTATTAATGGGGCATGCCCGTTGCTTAAAGATATTAAATCCGGATCTTTTGTTTATTTCTGCCACTCTTATTATCCTGAGCCTGCGGATAAAAGCATTATCGCTGCCTCAACCGAATACGGGGTGAATTTTAGTTCAATAATATGGAAGAATAATATCTTTGGTGTGCAATTCCATCCTGAAAAAAGCCAGGATACCGGCATGAAGATATTAAGAAACTTCATTGATTTATAATATGTTAATTATACCCGCTATAGATATAATGCAGGGTAAGGTTGTGCGCCTGGTGCAGGGTAAGACCGGTAAAACGGTCTACTCATCAGACCCTGTGATGACTGCTAAGCATTGGCAGAGGCAGGGAGCAAAGCTTTTGCATCTCGTTGATTTAGACGGAGCGATAAAAGGGAAAATGCA
Organism: Candidatus Omnitrophota bacterium; assembly: GCA_003598025.1. NCBI lineage: Bacteria > Pseudomonadati > Candidatus Omnitrophota > Candidatus Omnitrophota bacterium. The sequence continues at coordinate 252,742 of QZKH01000003.1, read as the reverse complement.
AAATTTTAGATATGTTCAAGAAATCGCCAGGGCAGTAAGCATACCTGTTGAATTTGGCGGTGGCATAAGGACCCAGGCTGATATAAAACGCCTTCTTGATGCCGGGATTTACAGGGTGGTTTTAGGCACAAGGGCCATCGAGGCAAAATTCCTTGAAAAAGTTTTGAAAAAATATAAGGACAGGGTAATTGTAAGCGTTGATGCAAGGCAGGATTCTGTTTTGATAAAAGGATGGAAAAAGGGCGCTGCAAGAGTCAGCGTTGATAAGCTTTTAAAATCCCTTAAAAAGAGTGGATTAAAAGAAATAATTTTTACTGATGTGAATATGGATGGGACTCTCAAAGGGCCTAATATTAAGAAATTGAAGCAGCTATTAAAAACACACAGGATTAGGATTATCGCTTCCGGAGGGGTTTCCTGTTTACAGGATTTAATGCGCCTCAAGATGCTGGAGAAGGATGGCTTAAGCGGCGTAATTATTGGTAAGGCACTTTATGAAGCTAAATTTACCTTGCCTGAAGCTGCTAAGTATTCATAGGTATAAACGAATTTGCCTTTGCATGTGAAAGCAAGGCTAATAAAAGGAGGGTGATGTGGTAAAAAGGGCCATAGTTATCGTGCTTGTGTTTTCAGTATTGCTTTTACAGGGGTGCGCCACGGCAGCCAAAAAGAAAGATTTGGAAATCCAATCATTAAGAAACGAACTTTCTGCTTTAAACTCGCAGCTTCAGATTAAACAGGAAGAAGTAGACTCGCTTAAAAGTGAACTAAATGCTTTGAATGCCCGGAATGAAATGATGGCGGCTAAGCCCGGCAGAATATCTGAAGTAAAATCCAGGCCGAATGTAAGGCAAATACAGTTAGCCCTTAAGAACGCCGGTTACAATCCTGGCAAAATTGACGGAAGATTGGGAAGGCAGACTAAAGATGCCATAAGGGCTTTTCAGCGCGATAATAATATTCCGGCTGACGGCAGAGTCGGTAAAGTTACCTGGAAGCTGTTAGGAAGATACCTTAGCGTAAAGATGAAATAAGGCTAACAAAAAATAAGATGCTTACAAAAAGAATAATACCCTGCCTGGATATTAAAGAGGGTAGGGTAGTTAAAGGAATAAAATTTCTCGGGCTTAAAGATGCGGGTGACCCGGTAGAGGTTGCTAAGGTCTATGATAAGCAGCAGGCTGATGAATTAGTTTTTCTGGACATCACGGCAAGTTTTGAAAAAAGAAAAACAATGATTGAGCTTGTTGAAAAGATTGCCGAGAATGTATTTATGCCTTTTACTGTTGGTGGAGGCATAGCTACCTCCGATGATATTAAGGACCTGCTTAATGCAGGAGCTGATAAGGTATCTATAAATACGGCTGCAGTAAAATATCCCGAGTTGATTAAAGAATCATCTGCAAAGTTCGGAAGCCAGTGTATAGTAGTGGCTATCGACGCAAAGAGATCATCCGATGGCAAAAAATGGGAAGTCTATATAAACGGGGGCAGGACACCGGCTGGCCTTGACGCCATAGAATGGGCTAAAAATGCTTATAGGCTTGGTGCCGGAGAAATTCTTTTGACAAGTATGGATTATGATGGTACAAAAGATGGCTACGATATCGAGCTTACAAATAGGATAAGCGAGGCTGTTAATATCCCCGTTATCGCTTCCGGCGGAGCGGGGAAATTGGAGGATTTTTACGAAGTTTTTGATAAAGGAAAGGCAGATGCTGCTTTGGCGGCATCGATTTTCCACTATCAGGAGTTTACGGTAAAGCAAGTCAAGGAATACTTAAAGGAGAGGAATATACCGGTAAGGCTATGAAAAAAGAGAAAAAAGTCAGTATTAAAGATTTGAAATTTGATAGTAACGGCCTTATTCCTGTCATTATCCAGGATTATAAGGATAATGCCGTGCTTATGCTTGCTTATATGAATAAAGAGTCTATTAAACGCACCCTGAAGCTTAAAAAGACTTGTTTTTGGTCGCGTTCCAGGAAAGAGTATTGGGTAAAAGGCATGACTTCAGGCCATTTTCAGTTTGTTAAGAGTATTTATTATGATTGCGATATGGATACCTTATTGATCAAGGTAAAACAGGTAGGTGTTGCCTGCCATACCGGCAAAAGAAGCTGTTTCTTTAGAAAAATTAAGCTGCTCGGGCTTTAACCCGAAATTTTTTGGAGCGAAATACTGAACGCTCAAACTTCATCCGCACCCTGAAATGTGCGGTTTTATGGACTCGAACGAATAAAATAATTTAAAAGATGATCTATCCTGATTATAAACAATTTCTAAAATATGCTAAGAAGGGCAATGTTATTCCTGTGTTTAAGGAGATAAACGCTGATTTAGATACTCCTGTTTCAGCATTTCTAAGGATACAAGAGGATAAATATTCATTCCTCCTTGAATCGGTAGAAGGCCAGGAGAAGATAGCCAGGTTTTCATTCCTGGGGACAAAACCCCATATGATTTTTTCTAATAGGGATAAAGAAATAAAAATCATTAAGCCGTCAATGGGTAAGATCAAGTCTTATGTTACCTCGAAGGGGTCGCTTGAAGAGCTTGAAGGTATTATGCGTGACTTCCACCCGGTTGAAGTCAACGGACTGCCGAGGTTTTACGGAGGTTTTATAGGATACCTTTCCTATGATACCGTCAGATTTATTGAAGACATTCCCGATAAAAACAAAGATGACCTTAACCTGCCGGATTCGGTGTTTATGCTTACCAAAAGCTTGCTGGTCTTTGACCATCTTAAGCACAAAATCAAGATCATATCTATTTGTTATTTACCCCGAATAAGTTCTGCCAAAAATAATAATTATGTTAAAAAACTGTATTCTCAAGCTGTTGAAGAGATCAATCACTTAGAGATGAAATTTAAGAAAATCATGCCTGTTTCTGGTCCCCTGGAGCGTAAGCCGTATAAAATCACATTAAGATCTAATTTTACTAAAGACGGGTTCATGAATATTATCAAGAAAGCCAAAGAATATATACATAAAGGCGATATTATTCAAGTTGTCCTCTCGCAAAGATTGAAGATAAAAATTAACAAAAATTCTTTTGACATTTACAGGAAACTGCGTAGTATTAACCCATCCGCGTATATGTTTTACCTAAAAATGGATAAGTTCAGCCTGATAGGCTCTTCTCCGGAAATGCTGGTTCGTTGCGAGGATGGCTTTGCTCAGACCAGGCCTATCGCCGGTACCAGGCCGCGGGGCAGGGATGAATCTCAGGATAAAAAAATGGAGTCCGAACTTTTAAATGACGCTAAAGAGCGTTCAGAGCATATAATGCTTGTGGATTTAGGCAGGAATGATTTAGGCAGGGTTTGCCAGGCTGGCAAGGTAAAAGTCTCAGAATTTATGACTATTGAAAGATACTCTCACGTGATGCATATTGTTTCGGAAGTAAGCGGATACCTTAAGAGGGGCAAGTCAAGTTTTGATGCTCTCAAGGCATGTTTTCCGGCTGGTACCGTTTCGGGAAGCCCTAAGGTCAGGGCAATGCAGATAATTGATGAGCTTGAAAATGTAAGGCGCGGGCCGTATGCTGGTTGTATCGGGTATTTTTCTTTTTCCGGGAATATGGACACCTGCATAACAATAAGGACTATAGTTTTAAAGGATGGATACGCTTATATCCAGGCTGGAGCCGGTATAGTCGCCGATTCTTTACCTCAGAAAGAGTACAATGAGTCATTGAATAAAGCAAGGGCGTTAGTGGAAGCGATTAATAATTAGAAAGGAGAAACAAAAATGGCAGTTCGTATCAGGTTAAGAAGGATAGGAAAGAATCCAAAGGGAAAACCCCATTTCAGGGTCAGTGTTTTTGAAGAAACGACAGCCCGCGATGGCAGGTTTATCGAAGAGCTAGGTTTTTATGATCCTTCGAGCGGTAAGTTGGACATAAAGGCAGACAAATTCGAATCTTGGGTCAAAAACGGGGCTCAGCCTTCTGATACCCTAAAAAGCTTATTTAAGAAGCTGAAAAAAGGAGGAAAATGATGCCTCAGGCACAAGCAGTAAGTCCGATAACAAATTTAATACCGTTAATCTTAATATTTGCTATTTTTTATTTTTTGATCATACGGCCGCAAAAGGCTAAAGAGAAAGAACACCAGAAATTATTAGAGGCACTGAATAAGAATGACGAAGTAGTTACTACCGGCGGCGTTCACGGCACGATAGTTAACGTCAAGGAAAAATCTGTAATCTTGCGTATTGATGATAATGCCAAAATGGAAGTAGAGAAGAATTGTATAGCTTACATTAAAAAGAAAGCTTCTTAAAATGGATAATAAACTGTTGGTCAAGTCGGTATTTATTACTGCTATCCTTGTAATTTGTTTATTTTTTGCTTTTCCTCTTGATAAAAGGATTAACTTAGGCCTGGATTTAAAAGGCGGTATGCACTTAGTCCTTAAAGTTGACACCAGCCATTTATCCAAGGAAACAAAAGAGGATGCCAGGGATAGGGCTTTAGAGGTAATAAGAAACAGGATAGACCAGTTTGGGGTGCGCGAGCCTTCTATACAGAAACAGGGCGAGGATGAGATAGTTGTCCAACTGCCAGGAGTCACCGATAGAGACAGGGCTATAGATCTAATCGGCAAAACTGCTTTATTGGAATTTAAAATGGTCTCTGATGACCAGGTTAAGCTTAAAGCAGCATTAGAGGGTAATATCCCTGAGGAATATGAGCTTAAGTATATTGAAGATGAAAACGTACCTGTATTGGTTGAGAAAAAAACTGTTTTGACCGGAGATGCATTGGTTAATGCTGCTGTGCGTTTTAACCAAAGCGAATTTAACCAGCCTGTAGTAGAAATTACTTTCAGTAATGAGGGGGCAAGGAAGTTTGCAGAAATAACCGCAAATAATATTGGAAGGATGCTGGCAATAGTACTGGATGGAAAAGTGCAGTCTGCTCCCAGGATCAAAGAAGCAATTCCTTCTGGCCAGGCGATGATTACAGGCAGGTTCACTGCTGATCAGGCTAAGGATTTATCTATCGTCCTTAAGGTTGGCGCTCTTCCCGCACCTATGTATATAGAAGAAGAAAGGACTGTTGGTCCGCTCCTGGGCCAGGATTCGATTAATAAGGGCATAAAAGCCAGTATAATCGGAGGTGGCTTTGTTTTTGTTTTCATGGCAGTATACTATCTTTTCGCCGGCTTAATAGCAAATATCGCTTTTATATTTAACCTTATAATAATTTTGGGTGGCTTGGCCATGCTGCCTGTCCTTCTTAATGTTTCTGCAACTTTAACTCTTCCCGGGATCGCTGGTATCGCCCTCTCTCTGGGTATGGCAATTGATGCCAATGTCCTGATTAATGAAAGGATCAGGGAGGAATTAAGCGCAGGAAAACATATCAGGAATGCTGTGGCAAGCGGTTATCACAAGGCGTTTAGCGCAATACTGGATTCGAATCTTACTACATTAATAGCTGCATTTTTGCTCTTTCAGTTTGGAACAGGCCCGATCAGAGGTTTTGCGGTTACTCTTACAATAGGTATTATTGCAAGTATGTTTACGGCAATAGTTGTCACCAGGACGATATTGGAGTGGCTGATGAAATTTAATATTTTGAAAAATCTGCCTATGCTTAAACTTATAGGCCAGCCTAAATTTGATTTTATATCAAAAAGAAGGATATTTTACGCTGTATCCTTAATAATAATTATTGTTGGTTTATTCCTATTTTTTAAAAAGGGCCAGATTGTTTATGGGATAGATTTTGCAGGGGGGCAGCTTCAGGAATACAAATTTAGCGATTCGCCGGATATAGATAAAATAAGGGGATTGCTTAAGGATATGAATTTAGGAGATGCGCAGATACAGCAATTTAAAGACGACCCGAGATTAGTCTTGATCAGGACAGGCGCAGATGAAAGCAAGATCCTGACCGAAAAACTTCAGTCTGTTTTTGCAGGTTCTGATGTGCAGCTCATGCGTGTCGAAAAAGTCGGCCCTGCTGCCGGAAAATTGTTAAGGGGTAAAGCAATATCAGCACTGGTATGGTCATTGTTAGGCATACTTGTTTATGTTGCATTCCGCTTTAGGCATTTTAATTTCGCAGCTGCTGGAGTAATAGCACTATTGCATGACGTGGCTGTAGCCTTGGTATTCCTGATTTTTACCGGCAGGCAGATCGATCTTTTATCGATTACCGCATTTCTGACAATAGCCGGCTATTCAATAAACGATACCATAGTTATTTACGATAGGGTAAGAGAGAATGGGCGCTTGTTGAATAAAATGAGCCTGTATGAATTAATAAATATCAGCGTAAACCAGACTCTCTCCAGGACTATTTTGACCAGCGGGGTAACGCTTCTTATGGTTTTAGCTATATATTTTTACGGCGGAGAGATCTTAAGTAACTTTGCGTTTACGTTGTTAGTCGGTTTTATTTCCGGCGTATATTCTACGATTTTTATTGCTTCACCTTTGGTTCTTGCCTGGAGTAAAAGAAGTAAAAGTAAAAAATAGATCTGATGTTTAAATCTTTGAAGTTATGCGTTGGAGAGTATGCAGACTTTGCCAGGATTGAGTCTGTCCTGGTGGATTTTGGATATCACAAAGCGCAAAACTGCAGTACCGAAGGCCATTTTTCCCGCCGTGGCAGCATCCTCGATGTATATCCATTTAGCTTTGAATTACCGGTAAGGATTAATATTGAATTGGATAGCATTTCATTTATCAAAGCTTTTAACCCTGATAACGGAGAGTTGCTTTGGGACCACCAGATCATCATAATACTTCCGGTAAAGCGAGTAAGCGAATTTAAAACCAGGGTATTTAACGAGGATTTTCCTGTATCCAGCTTTGTGGACCTTAATGTAGGCGATTACGTGGTACACAATGAGTATGGTATAGGCAGGTTCCTGGGGCTTGAGAAAATTAAAGGCGACAAAGACAAGCGCAGCCATATAGTCATTGAATACGACCGGCAGGAAAAGCTTTTTGTCCCCATAGAAAAAATGCACCTTGTCCAGAAATATATTACTTTTGCTTCAAAAAGGCCGAGGTTGTATAGGTTAGGCAGCAAAGAATGGCAGAGGGTAAAAAACAGGGCAAAGAAAGGGATTCAAAAGCTTGCCTGGGAATTATTATCTTTAGAAGCAATGAGGCTAAGTGTGAAGGGATTTCAATTCCTTGCCGATTCTGATTTACAGAGGGAGTTTGAATCAGGGTTTCCATATAAAGAGACCCCCGGCCAGATAAAAGCAATGCAGGAAGTGAAATCCGACATGGAATCTTCTCGTGTCATGGACCGGTTATTATGCGGGGATGTAGGCTATGGCAAGACTGAAGTTGCCTTAAGGGCTGCTTTTAAGGCTGTTGTAAGCGGTAAGCAGGTAGCCTATCTTGCTCCTACAACCATACTTGTAGAGCAGTTGTATCAGAACATTTACTCAAGGCTTAAAGATATGCCTGTTAATGTAGATATGCTTTCAAGGTTCAGGACAAAAAGCAGGCAGAAAGATATAATCAGGGAATTGGCCAAAGGTAATGTTGATATTGTTATCGGTACGCACAGGCTGCTATCAGATGATATAAAATTTAGAGATTTGGGGTTGGTGATAATTGATGAAGAGCAGAGATTTGGCGTAAAGGCTAAGCAAAAGCTTAAATCTTTAAGGTTATCATGTGATGTTTTGACTTTGACTGCCACTCCGATACCCAGGACTCTTTATATGAGCCTGATGGGTGCAAAGGATCTCTCTATTATTAACACCCCGCCCCAAAATAGGTTGCCAATAAGGACATCTGTGGTAGAATATGATACCGATTTGATAAAGCAGGCGGTCATGAAAGAACTGTCAAGGGGCGGCCAGGTTTATTTTGTGCATAACCGGGTTTATGACATTGACCAGCTTGAAGAAAGCTTGGCTAAAATTTTACCTCCATCAGTCAATATCGCTGTAGCGCATGGCCAAATGCCAGCATCCATACTTGAAGACGTTATGCTTAGATTCCTGAATGGCCAGGTGGATGTATTGCTCTGCACCATGATAATCGAGTCGGGGATCGATATCCCCAATGTAAATACGATTATCGTAAACAACGCGCATACCTTTGGGCTGTCTGACCTTCATCAGTTAAGAGGAAGGGTGGGGAGATTTGATAAGCCGGCATATGCGTATTTTTTAATACCTAAAAATGAAATAATTGAAAGCCAGGCAGCCAAAAGGCTTTCAGCTTTAGAAGAACACTCTTATATAGGCGCAGGGTTCAAGATAGCTATGGAGGATCTTGAGCTTAGGGGCGCGGGCAACCTTCTGGGGGCACAGCAGCACGGTTTTATTGATACAATAGGATTTGACCTTTACTGCAGGCTCTTAAGGGAAGCTATCGGCAATTTTAAAAAAATACTATTAAACGGAAAAAGGTCTTTTGATCAGGGAAAATATGAGAATGAAAAACCTAATTAAGTTTTTGTGCGGAATTTTAACTTTTATTTTTTTGTTGAATACAAACTTGCTATTTGCCCAGGACAAGATCGTTGCAATAGTGAATAACGAGGCAATAACACAAAAGGATATGGGTGAATTTGTTAATTTTATGAAGGCGCAATACTTCCAGGATAAAAATGAACTTGAGGCTGAGAAACATATAGAATCTATAAAAGGCGATCTTTTGGATAAGCTGATTGACGACAGGCTTATACTTCAGGAAGCCAAAAACGAGAATATAACTATCGATGACATGCGTGTAAAGTCCAGGATTGACGACATTAGAAGACGCTATGGTTCAAGCAGGGATTTAGATAGCGACCTTATGCGGCGCGGGCTCACCTTAGCAGATGTAGAAAAAAGGATAAGGGAGCAGATGCTTATGAGGGCGATTATTGAAAGGAAGGTAAAGGATAAAATAGTTATAAGGCCTTCAGAGGTAACCTCGTTTTATGAAAATAATCCGGAAGATTTTAATATGCCTGCTCAAAAAGAATTCAAGGCTCTAGTTATAAGCGGCAAAGAGCTGGCTAATAAAATCTACGGCGAGGCTAAAGATGGGAAGAGTTTTGAGGATCTTTCAAAAGAATATTCCATAAGGATCAACAAATTTTTATGGGTTAAAGAAGGTGAATTAAAACCCGAAGTCGAAACTGCGATTTCCAGACTGAATAAAGGAGGCCTTTCCAGGCCGGTTAAGATAGCCGAATCGTATTACATCTTTTTATTTTATGATCTTTTCCCTCCAAAGAAGATAAGCCTTGAAGATTCTCGCGACAGCATATATTCCTATCTTTTTGAGAAGAAGATGGCTGAGAAAATCGAGGAATGGATCAGCGACCTTAAGAAAAAATCTTATATTAAAATATTCTAATATGTTAAGAATTGGCATAACCATGGGAGACCCCTCAGGGGTAGGGCCCGAAATAATTTTAAAGGCCCTTAATTCATTTTCCGGCAAAGCTAAGTTTCGAATAGTTGGCGACGCATGGGTGCTGGCTAAAATAGGTAAGTTGGCGCAAGGTCAGTATCCAAATACGGATTTTTATGACCTCGCTAATGTTAAAAGAAGGAGTTTTAAGTTTGGCAAGCCATCTCTTGATAATGCCCGGTGTTCTGTAGAGTACCTGGATTTTGCATTGGGTTTGTTAAAAAATGGCCAGCTTGACTGTTTGGTAACCGCACCGGTTTCAAAAGAGTGGATCAATAGCTGCGGGATCAAATGGAGAGGGCATACGGAATATATCGCCGAAAAATTTCAATGTAAGGATTTTGCAATGATGCTTTTAAACGGAAAAATGAAATTTATATTGGCAACCAGGCATATACCCCTGGCGTCTGTTTCTAAGGCGCTTAATGCCGGGATGTTGTTTAAACTGGTTTCCCATGCCGTTATTTCTCTGAAGACACTTTTCGGTATAAACAGGCCCAGGCTCGTTATATGCGCTTTAAACCCTCATGCTTCAGACAATGGCGTAATCGGCAGCGAAGAAAATAATATAATCAAACCAGCGGTAATGAAATTGAAAAGGAAATTCAGGCATAATTGTATAGATTTGCTTCCTGCTGATATAGCTATTTATAAGCATTATCGCGGCTATTATGATTGCGCAATAGCCTTATATCACGACCAATCTCTTATTGCCCTGAAGCTGACAGATGATTTTAATTCCGGTGTTAATCTTACCCTCGGGCTTGGTTTCGTCAGGACGTCGCCCCTGCACGGGACTGCTTTTGATATTGCCGGGACCAATAGGGCCAGCCACCTTAGTTTCCTTGAGGCAATAAATACTGCTATACGATGCACGATAAACCTAAAAAAAAGTTAGGCCAGAATTTTCTTGTTAATCAAGGCATTCGCAAAAAAATTATCCAGGCATGCTCTTTTTCGCCTGATGATATCGTAATCGAGATAGGCGCTGGGCAGGGTCAGATGACAGGCTTGATAAGCGATATGGTAAAAAAGGTGTTTGCTTTCGAAATTGATCAAGACCTGGTAAAAGTCCTAGAGGACAAATTTAAGGGGAAAAAGAACATTGACATAATAAACAAAGATTTTTTAAAAGCCGACCTCGATACTATTATAGGTAAATTAGGTCGGAGGGTTAAAGTCTTCGGAAATATACCTTATTACATCACTACCCCGATAATCGAGAAATTGATTTTAAGCCGTAAGCTTATATCTTATTTATATATAACTGCGCAGAAGGAATTCTGTGACCGCGTCGTTGCAAAACCAGGCTCTAAGGTATATGGGCGTTTAAGTTGTTTTGTGCAATATTTTGCTGAAGCCAAAGAACTCTTTAAAATATCAAAGGGTTCATTTTATCCTGTTCCCAAAATAGACTCCGCATTCTTAAGTATTAAGTTCAGGGGAGAACCAGGCCTTGCGCCTGAACAGGAAATGACGTTTTTAAAGTTAATTGAAGCAGCTTTTGGGCAGCGTAGAAAAAAAATTAAGAATACCGTAAAAAATATTATCTTTCCTGAAGACCTTCTTAGGTTTAGCACGGATTATTCTGTCAGCCTTGAACTTCGGCCGGAAGCGCTTACAGTGGAAGATTTTAAGAACCTTGCAAGATACAAAAAAAGTTAAAAAAAAAGTTGACAAATCAGCAAATATACTATATACTTCATTCTTTACATAAATCCTAACATTAACATTTCGTAGGAAATCCCAAGATTTACATTAAGAAAAGTAAAGAATTTTACAATTCTTTAATGGGGTGGTTTTTGTTTTTGTATATATTATTATATATTATTATAGAGAAGCCTGTGATTTGCGCAGTCGCGCTGGAGTAGCTCAGTTGGTAGAGCACGTCCTTGGTAAGGACGGGGTCACGGGTTCAATTCCCGTCTCCAGCTTTTAAGCGGGAAAAGAAGAAAAAGAATATGAGAGAGATAATTACTTTAGAATGTTCCGTGTGTAAGAATAAAAACTACACTGTTAAAAAAAACAAGAAGCTGCATCAGGAAAAGCTGGAAACTAAGAAGTTTTGCAGATTTTGTCATAAGCACGTTGCACATAAAGAAATTAAGTAGCATTTGAAAATTTATTTGTGAATAAAGGAGCGTCGGTTAATGGCATCCCGCACTTAAAAAAAGTTTATAGGGGTGTCGGTTAACGGCAAACCACTGGTCTCCAAAACCAGGACTGGGGGTTCGATTCCCTCCACCCCTGTTGTTTGTGCCAGAGTAAAAAGTGCGGGATGATTCCTGCCGCTCCAGCTTTAACCAGGATAAAATGAGCATCATATCAAAACCAGCAAATTTTTTAAGAGAAGTTAAACAAGAGCTATTGAAGGTTTCCTGGCCGACCAGGCAGGAACTCGTTGGTTCGACATTCGTCGTCATTGGAGTTACCGGTATCCTGGCTTTATATATCGGCCTCATTGATTTGTTTCTTTCTCATATGCTAAACATATTATTCAAATGATGAATTGGTACGTTGTACATACACAGACTGGTTTAGAGGATAAAGTTAAGATTGCTTTGGAACACAGGATATCTGTGATGGGCCTGCAGGGAGCAATTGGCAAAATAATAATCCCTACCGAACAGGTTTCCGAGATCCGCTCAGGCAAAAAGAAAATATCCCAAAGAAAATTTTTCCCCGGCTATATACTGGTTGAAATGGATTTAAATGAAAATTCATACCTTCTCATAAAAGGAACTCCCGGAGTAACAGGCTTCATAGGTTTAGGCAAAAAACCCATGCCCCTGCCTAAAGAGGAAGTAGATAATATTCTAAAAAGAACTCAAGATACACAAGCAAAACCAAGCCCCAAGGTTGTTTTTGAATCTGGTGAACAGGTCAGAGTAACCGAGGGGCCTTTTGTTAATTTTAACGGTACCATAGAAGAGGTGCATCCTGAGAAAGGAAAGCTGAAAGTAAGCGTCTCTATCTTTGGCAGGGCTACGCCAGTAGAATTAGAATATTGGCAGGTGGAGAAGATATAACTATGGCAAAAAAAATTGTCGCACAGATAAAATTACATGTTCCTGCAGGAGCAGCTAATCCGGCGCCACCGGTAGGGCCGGCACTCGGCCAGCACGGTGTAAACATCATGCAATTCTGCAAGCAGTTCAATGAGCAGACAAAAGGCAGGGAAGGGTTGATCCTTCCGGCTGTAATATCCGTCTATGAAGATAAAAGTTTTACTTTTATAATCAAGACACCCCCGTCTTCGGTGTTATTGAAACGCGCGGCAAACCTGGCAAAAGCATCCGGCCAGGCAGGGAGAGAGAAAATCGGAACGGTTACCCGAAAGCAGGTAGAAGAGATCGCTAAACAAAAAGTCAAGGATTTAAATACCGGTGATTTAGAGGCAGCAATAAAGATCGTTGCCGGTACTGCCAGAAGCATGGGCATATCAATAGAAGGTTAACTATGAAAAACCACAGCAAAAGATATAATGAGGTCAGCAAAAACGTAGAGAGTGCAAAAACCTATTCATTGAAAGAAGCGGTTTCTTTGGCTAAAAAGATATCTAACCTTAAGTTTGACAGTTCAGTTGACCTGCATTTTAAATTGAATATTGACCCCAAGAAGACAGACCAGCTTGTAAGGGGCACAGTTGCTCTACCTCATGGCACAGGTAAGAAGATACGAGTTGCTGTTTTTTGCAAAGGCGAGCATGAGAAAATTGCCAAAGAAGCGCAGGCTGATTATGTTGGTGGATTGGATTTGATTGAAAAGGTTTCCGGAGGCTTTCTTGATTTTGAATGTGCTATTTCGACCCCTGAGATGATGAAAGACCTAAGCAAGCTCGGCAAGGTGCTTGGGCCCAGAGGCCTGATGCCAAGCCCTAAAACCGGTACGGTCACCAACGATATCGCAAAAGCAATAAGTGACGTAAAAAAAGGTAAGATTGAGTTTCGTGTTGATAAACAGGGTGGTATTCATGTATCTGTAGGAAGAGCTTCTTTTGATGAGCCAAAGCTTTACGAAAACGCATTAAAGACCATAGAAGCTATTACAGAGGCAAAACCATCTTCAGTTAAGGGCAAGTTTATCAGCAGCCTTTATCTTTCATCAACAATGAGCCCGGGTTTAAGGATTGAAATATGAAAAAAATAGGTTTAATAATTAAAGAAGCATCTGAGAGCCGTATTAAAAACAGTCTCAAGGATAATAATAGTTTTATAATCATTAAATATGCAAAGATTAAAAGCCCTGATATGTCTCAATTGAGGCAGTCGCTTAAGAATGCTAAGGCGGATTTGTTTGTTGTAAAAAACACCGTGGCTCGCAGAGTGCTTAAGTCAACTGAATATGAATCTTTGACAGGTTTTGTGGATGGGCCGTGCGGGTTTATCTTTCTTAAGGAAGAACCTGTCAGCGCTTCAAAAGTTCTTTATGAGTTTTTAAAGGATCATCAGGACCTAAAGCTTGAAGGCGGGTTTTTAAAGGACAGGGTTTTGACTTCCAAGGATATTGAGTCCCTGGCTAAACTTCCAAGTGCGGATGTACTGAGGGCAAAAGTAGTCTACAGCTTGAAATCGCCGATTTCTGGTTTAGTTATGGTTTTATCGGGTACACTACGCAAGCTAGTAGTTTGTTTAGATCAAATTAAAAATAAGAAAGGTTAAAAGGAGGAAAAGAAATGAGCGCAAAGGCAGAAGAACTGATTAAATCAATTGAAGGCATGACAGTTTTGGAATTGGCTGATTTAGTTAAGGCACTCGAAGAAAAATTCGGTGTACAGGCTAATATGCCTATGATGGCTGCAATGCCTGCGGCTGGTGGTGCACAGGCTGGCCAGGCTGCACAGGAGGAAAAGAGTGCTTTTACCGTAGTTTTGGCTAGTGCTGGTTCAAACAAGATCGCAGTGATTAAGGAAGTCCGCGCGATGACCAACCTGGGTTTAAAAGAAGCCAAGGACTTAGTCGATGGTGCTCCAAAACCGATAAAAGAAGGTGTTGCTAAGGACGAAGCTGCGGAGATGAAGAAAAAGTTGGAAGCTGCTGGTGCAACGGTTGAATTAAAATAAGTTAAACAAAATAATCTGAAGGTAGCTAAATATGGCCAAAAGAAAGAATTTCGGTAAGCTGAAAGAAGTCTATAATCTGCCTAACCTGCTGGATGTGCAGATGGAGTCTTACAAAGAATTTCTTCAAATGGATCAGCCCGTTGATCAGCGCAGAAACCGCGGTCTTCAGGAGATATTTGAAGAAGTATTTCCTATTGAGAGTCAGGACAGGTCAGTTAAGCTTGAATTTATCAGCTATACACTGGGTAAGCCTAAATACGATGTATTGGAATCAAAAAGGCGCTCATTGACATACGCTGCCCCGTTAAAAGCAAAATTCAGGTTGATGACACCGCAAGACACAAAAGAGCAGGATGCATATTTTGGCGAGATCCCATTGATGACTGATACAGGTACTTTTATAATCAACGGCGATGAGCGTGTTGTGGTCAGCCAGTTACAGCGTTCCCCGGGTGTTTCCTTTGAAGAGGAGGCCCACCCTACGGGCAAGAAAATATTTTATGGCCGTATTATCCCGTATAGAGGCGCCTGGCTTGAATTCAAGTATGATTTATCTGAGACCGTGATTGCCTATGTTGACAGGCGAAGAAATTTCCCCGCAACCCAGCTATTGAGGATTTTAGGTTTCTCTCAGGATTCCGATATAATTTCTGCTTTTGGTAAAGAATATCCGGAGATCGCCAACACCCTTAAAAAAGACATAACCAAAAATAAAGAAGAAGCTTATCTGGATTTTTATCATAAAATGAGGCCTACTGAGCCTGTTACTAAGGAGGCTGCTGAGGCTTTATTTTTCAGATTGTTCTTTGACCCAACCAGGTATGATTTAGAAAGAGCCGGGAGGTTTATCCTGAACAGAAAGCTGGCAATGGATGTGTCTCTTGAGAAACGCATCCTTGATTCGGCGACTGTTATCAGAGTAATTGAATATTTGATCAATCTTAAAGACGGGCAGGGTAAAATCGACGATATAGACCATTTGGGTAACAGAAGAGTAAAAACAGTGGGCGAGCTGGTGCAGAACCAGGTCCGTATCGGAATGTCCAGGGTTGAGCGTTCGGTAAGGGAAAGGCTGAGCATCCTTGGTGACCTGAGCAATTTGAGCGTGCATTACCTTATAAATTCAAAATTACTCTCTAACCAGATAAGGGATTTCTTCGCAAGAAGCCAGCTTTCACAATTCATGGATCAGGTTAACCCGCTTGCAGAGATGACTCATAAAAGGCGTTTAAGCGCATTAGGCCCGGGAGGGTTGTCCCGCGAGCGCGCAGGATTTGAGGTAAGAGACGTTCATCCTTCGCATTATGGAAGAATCTGTCCGATTGAGACCCCTGAAGGACCGAATATCGGTCTTATCTCTTCTCTTAGTACTTATGTGCGGGTCAATGAATTAGGTTTGCTTGAGACTCCATATAGAAAAGTCGAAAATGGAAGAGTAACTAAGAAGATAGAATATTTAACTGCCGATATTGAAGAAGATAAAGTTATAGCGCAGGCAAACGCGCCTGTTGATTCCGAAGGCAGCTTTATTGGTAAAGAGATTTCCTGCCGTTTTAAAGGCGATTTCCCCAAGGTTGACCCAAAGGATATAGAATATATGGATGTATCGCCTAAGCAGCTTGTTTCAGTAGCCGCTTCATTGATACCTTTCTTAGAGCATGATGACGCTAACCGAGCATTGATGGGGTCAAATATGCAGAGGCAGGCAGTGCCTTTAATGGTTACTGAATCCCCGCTTGTAGGTACTTTCATGGAAGAAAAAGTCGCCAGAGACAGCGGTACCGTTGTTTTGGCTGAAAATTCCGGTAAAGTAATACAGGTGGACGCAAGCTCTATTACTATAGGTAAGAGGACATACCATTTGAATAAATTCCTGAGGACTAATGCCGACACATGTTTAAATCAGAGGCCTTTAGTCAAGCCCGGGCAGTATGTTGAGTCCGGAGATATAATTGCAGATGGTTCCGGGACGAAGAATGGCGAGCTTGCGCTAGGCAAGAATGTCCTGGTAGCCTTTATGCCCTGGAGAGGATATAATTTTGAAGACGCTATTCTGGTAAGTGAAAGAATTGTCAAGGATGATGTCCTCACGTCAGTCCATGTTGAAGAATTTGAAATAGAGGCCACCGAAACAAGGCTTGGTAATGAAGAAATAACCAGGGATATACCTAATGTAAGTGAAGAAGCGCTTAAGGACTTGGATGAGGACGGTATTATACGCATTGGAGCTGAGGTGACTCCCGGTGATATATTAGTAGGGAAAGTTACCCCTAAGACTGAATCCGAACTTTCCCCGGAGGAGAGGTTGTTACGGGCGATCTTCGGCGAAAAAGCTTCCGATGTAAGGGATACTTCTTTAACCGTCCCTCCCGGCGTTGAAGGTGTGGTCGTAAACGTAAACATCTTTCAGCGTAAAGACAGAGGCAGGAAGAGTAAAGAAGAAAAAAGTAAAGAACTGGCGAAGATCAGGGAGATAAAAGCTTATTATAAACAAGAAATAGAGTTTCTGCAGACTGAAAAAATATCCAGGCTTAGCCAGTTATTAGGCGTAGATAAATCAAAGATTGAAAAGATAGATCTGAATGAAAATGAGGAAGCTAAGATATTATCCGTTTCTTTCGATGAGCAGATACAGGATATGCTAAATGAACAGGAACAGGAGATTGAAAAGGTCAAGAGGGGAGATGAATTGCCCGCTGGAGTTTTAAAAAGGGTGGTTGTCTATATAGCAACAAAACGTAAACTGGCCGAAGGCGATAAGCTTGCCGGTAGGCACGGTAATAAGGGTGTTGTTGCAAGAATCGTTCCTGACGAGGATATGCCTTTTATGCCTGATGGCAGGACCGTTGATATAGTTTTAAATCCTTTAGGTGTGCCTTCAAGAATGAATGTCGGCCAGATTTTGGAGACGCATCTTGGCTGGGCGGCAAAAATCCTGAATTTATCAATCGGATGCCCGGTTTTTGATAGTATCACCGAGTCAGAAATAAAAGAGCTTCTTAAGGAAGCTGAGCTTCCCGAAGAAGGAAAGATCACGCTGTATGACGGCTACACTGGTGAACCTTTTGACCATAAGATTACTGTTGGCTACATTTACATGATGAAGTTGATCCATCTTGTTGACGAAAAGATCCATGCCCGTTCTATCGGGCCTTATTCATTGGTTACACAACAGCCGCTTGGCGGGAAGGCCCAGTTTGGTGGACAGAGGCTGGGTGAAATGGAAGTCTGGGCGCTGGAGGCTTATGGGGCAGCATATACATTACAGGAGATGCTTACGGTAAAAAGTGACGATGTTTCAGGAAGGACCAGGATTTATGAAGCCATAGTCAAAGGCGAACAAAGATTAAGCCACGGTACTCCTGAATCGTTTAATGTCTTGATTAAAGAATTGCAGGCGCTCTGCCTGGATATGAGAATGGAAAAGGTGAAATAATGGAAGAAACAGTTGCTTTTGATAATATATCTATAAGGATAGCTTCGCCTCAGATAATAAAGGCGTGGTCTAAGGGTGAAGTTAAAAAAGCGGAAACTGTAAACTACAGGACTTTAAAACCCGAAAAAGATGGTTTGTTCTGCGAGAAGATTTTTGGCCCGGTGAGAGACTGGGAATGTAACTGCGGTAAATATAAAGGTATTAAATTCAAAGGCATAACCTGTGATAGATGCGGTGTTACCGTTGATAAGTCCTCAGTCAGGCGCGAGCGCATGGGGCATATCGAACTTGCAGCTTCGGTGACCCATATTTGGTTTTTTAAGGCCGTTCCAAGCCGCCTTGCTGCTTTACTGGACATGACCTTAAGAGATATTGAAAAGGTCATATATTATGAAGAATATGTTGTTATTGACCCTGGCTCAAGCCCGTTAAAGAAAAGAGAGCTTCTTACTGAAGACAAATACCAGGAAGCATTGGCTAAATATAATTCTGATTTCAAAGCGAAGATCGGTGCCGAAGCAATAAAGGAATTATTGAAGGAGATTGATGTTGATGACTATTGCCGAAAACTGCGCCGTGAGTTAGAAAAATCAAAAGAAACCGTTTCCAACCGTAAATCCATTAAGGTACTCAAAATAATCGAAGATTTCAAGAAGTCCGGGAATAAACCAGAGTACCTTATCCTGGATATAATACCAGTAATCCCTCCGGATTTAAGGCCATTGGTGCCGTTAGATGGAGGAAGATTTGCCACATCTGACCTTAATGATCTCTACAGGAGGGTCATCAATAGGAACAACCGTTTAAAGAAATTGATGGAGCTTAATGCTCCCGAGATAATCATCCGTAACGAAAAAAGGATGCTTCAGGAGGCTGTTGATGCGCTGTTGGATAATGGCAGGCATGGCCGTCCGGTCATGGCAGCGAATAACAGGCCGCTAAAATCGCTGTCTGATATGCTTAAGGGCAAACAGGGCAGATTCAGGCAGAACCTTTTAGGTAAAAGAGTAGATTATTCAGGCAGGTCAGTTATCGTTGTCGGCCCTAATTTAAAACTTCATCAGTGCGGCCTTCCTAAACAGATGGCGCTGGAATTATTCGAACCTTTTATTATAAAGAAGTTACGGGAAAAAGGGTTTGTGCACACAATAAAAGGCGCAAGAAGAATGGTTGAACGCGGCAAGATTGAGGTATGGGACATGCTTGATGAGGTAATCCGTGACCATCCGGTGCTTCTTAACAGAGCCCCTACTTTGCATAGGTTAAGTATACAGGCATTCCAGCCTGTTTTGATTGAGGGTAAATCCATTAAAATACACCCTCTGGTTTGTACTGCCTTTAACGCTGATTTTGACGGCGACCAGATGGCAGTGCATGTGCCGTTGTCTTTAGAGGCGCAGCTTGAGGCAAAAATACTCATGCTGTCTATTAATAACATATTTTCACCTGCAGACGGAAGGCCGATCCTTACTCCTACTCAGGATATAATCCTGGGTTCTTCTTATATCTCGAAAGAAAAGAGCGGAGCAAAGGGCGAAAATAAAATATTTTCTGACTGCGATGAAGTAGTCGTTGCCTTCAACGACAAAGCGATAGACCTGCATGCAAAAATTAAAGTCAGGATAGACAGCTCGTTTGACCTTAGCGAAAAGAAATTGATCAATGAAAAGCAGCTGGTTACAACTACGGTTGGCAGGGTTTTATTTAACAGGGCGCTGCCGGAAGGTTTTGGTTTTGTGAATAAGGAGCTTAAAAAGGGCACAGTCGGCGACATCGTTGCTGAATGCTATAAGAGATTCGGCCATCAGAGGACTGTGCAGCTGCTTGACGATTTAAAAGAACTTGGTTTTGAATTCGCTACTGTCGGGGGCATATCTATAGGTATAAATGATTTATATATACCGAAAGCAAAAGACGTGGTGCTTAAAGAGGCAAAGGCGGAAGTGGCAAAAGTGGAAGATCAATACCATAAAGGTATAATCACAGACAGGGAAAGATATAATAAGGTAATTGATATCTGGACACATGCCACTGACAAGGTCTCCGACTTGTTATTTAAGGAGATGGAGCCTTTTAACCCCATATTTATGATGGCTGATTCCGGAGCAAGAGGTTCAAGGCTTCAGGTCAGGCAGCTTGCCGGTATGCGCGGCCTCATGGCTAAACCATCAGGCGAAATCATCGAAAGCCCTATTACTGCAAATTTCAGGGAAGGCCTTACCGTTTTGGAGTACTTTATTTCGACTCACGGCGCAAGAAAAGGTTTGGCAGATACTGCTTTAAAGACAGCTGACGCCGGATATCTAACCAGAAGGTTAGTGGATGTCGCCCAGGACGTAATAGTTACCGAGCCTGATTGCGGGACCTTAAACGGTATAACCGTCTCAGCTATAATCGAGGGCGACGAAGTCGTAGTTTCTCTTAAGGATAGGATTGTGGGCAGGGTCGCGTTGGATAATATCGTCGATATTATAACCGATGAAGTTATTGTCGAGCAGGGCAGCCAGATTACGGAAGAAAAAGCAGATATGATAGAGCGGCTCGGTATTGAAAAGATACGTATAAGAAGCGTGCTTACATGCGAATCGGGCAAAGGCGTGTGTACTAAATGCTATGGGCGTAACCTTGCTACGGGCAGGATAGTTGAGATAGGCGAATCCGTAGGTATTATTGCGGCCCAGAGCATAGGTGAGCCGGGTACACAGTTGACAATGAGGACATTCCATATTGGTGGTACGGCTTCAAGAATAGTCGCCCAATCGTTTATTAAATCTAAGAACAAGGGTTTTGTTAAATACCATAGTTTAAGATGCGCTACAAAGAATAAAGAATATATTGTCTTAAACAGAAATGGTTATGTAAGTATAAATGATAAAGACGGCAGGGAATTAGAGCGTTATCCGGTGCCCCAGGGCGCTTTTATCAACATTAAGGACGGGGAAACGGTAAACGAAAATATTTCCTTTGTGCGTTGGGATCCTTATACCTTGCCTATTCTGACAGAAGTGGGCGGGACAGTGATGTTCGAGGACCTGAAAGAAAACACTACTGTAAGGGAAGAATTAAACCCTGTAACTAAATTGACTGAAAGAGTAGTTGTCGAGCATAAAGCTGAATATCATCCGCAGATATTGATCCTGGATCAGAGCAAGGAAGTCGCCGGGATCTATCCTATACCGATAGGCGCGCATATCATAGTGAAAGACGGCCAGAAGGTTGATGGCGGCGATATGTTAGCCAAGATCCCCAGATTACTTGCTAAAACAAGGGATATCACCGGCGGTTTGCCAAGAGTGGCTGAGCTTTTTGAAGCAAGAAGGCCGAAAGACCCTGCCGTAATAAGTGAAATCGACGGCTTTGTCGAATTCGGTGAGACTAAAAAAGGCCAGAGAATAATCGTGGTGAAATCCTCTACCGGCATGGCCAGGGAATATGTAATACCTCATGGTAAACATCCCAATGTTTATAAGGGCGATAAAGTTATCGCGGGCCAGCAGTTGACCGACGGGCCAGTTGTCCTGCAGGATATCTTAAGAGTATGCGGCGATAAAGTTTTACAGGAGTATCTTGTTAATGAGGTCCAGGAAGTTTACAGGCTGCAGGGTGTCCGCATAAATGACAAGCATATTGAGTTAATAATAAAACAAATGCTGAAGAAAGTAAAAATTGAAGAATCCGGGGATACGGAATTCCTGCCCGGCCAACAGGTCGATAAATGGAACTTCCAGAAAGAAAATAACCGGGTATCAAAAAAGGACGGCAAAGCAGCATCCGCTACTCCGTTATTGCTTGGTATAACCAAAGCATCCTTAACCACAGAAAGCTTTATTTCAGCGGCAAGCTTCCAGGAGACAACCAGGGTTCTTACCGATGCTGCTGCTTCAGGAAAGAAAGATGATTTATTCGGCCTGAAAGAAAATGTAATTGTGGGCCATCTTATCCCTGCAGGCACGGGGTTCCGCCAGCACAGGGAGATAGAGGTTGTTAAATTCGCGGATAAAACAGAAGATAAAGAGGAAAAAAAGGATTAATTTATGCCGACAATTTCGCAATTAATAAAATACGGAAGAATATCGAAGATTAAAAAGACAAAATCTCCTGCGCTTAAAAGATGCCCTCAGAGAAGAGGGGTCTGTTTACAGGTAAGGACAATGACGCCTAAAAAACCTAATTCGGCTTTAAGAAAAATAGCCAGGGTTAGGCTTACTACGGGTATAGAAGTCACTTCATACATACCTGGTGAAGGCCATAATCTCCAGGAGCACTCGATAGTACTTGTAAGAGGCGGCAGGGTAAAAGATCTTCCGGGTGTGCGTTATCATATTGTAAGAGGCACACTTGATACCGCTGGTGTAGCTAATAGAAAAAAATCACGTTCAAAGTACGGAGCTAAGAGGCCGAAATGAGAAGAAGAAAAGCACAGGAAAGAGAAATACTGCCAGATCCAAAATTTAACAGCAAGATAGTAGCCAAGTTTATCAATATGATAATGATCAAAGGCAAAAAAGCAGTTGCTGAAAAGATAGTGTATGATGCCTTTGAGATAATCAAAAAGCAGACTAATGAACAGGATGTAATAAAAGTTTTCTATAAAGCTATAGATAATGCCCGCCCAAGGCTTGAGGTCAAGCCAAGGCGTGTGGGCGGAGCGACTTACCAAGTGCCTGTTGAGGTCAAACAGGAACGCGGGACTTCTATCGCGTTGAGATGGATGAAGGATTTTGCAGCTGGCAAAAAAGGCAAGCCTATGTATGTTAAGCTTGCTGATGAAATCGTATCTGCGTATAAAGGCGAAGGTTCAAGTATCAAGAAAAGGGATGACACTCATAAGATGGCTGAAGCTAACAAGGCTTTTGCCCACTTTAGATGGTAAATTATGGCAGCTAACCTGGATTTAACTAAATTAAGGAATATTGGTATAATCGCGCATATAGATGCGGGTAAAACAACTACTACTGAACGCATACTTTATTATACCGGCAGGACGCATAAGATCGGCGAAGTCCATGAAGGGACTGCGACTATGGATTGGATGGTGCAGGAACAGGAAAGAGGCATCACCATTACGGCTGCAGCAACCACATGCTTCTGGGGAGATTACAGAATAAATATTATTGATACCCCCGGGCACGTTGATTTCACGGTTGAGGTTGAGCGTTCGCTTAAGGTGCTTGACGGAGCGGTAGTTGTGTTTTGCGGTGTTGGCGGCGTGGAGCCACAATCAGAGACAGTATGGCGCCAGGCGGACAGATACGGTGTCCCAAGGATAGCCTTCGTAAATAAAATGGACAGGACAGGCAGTAATTTCTATGATGCTATAGACCAGATGCATAAGAAACTGGCTGCTAATGCTGCGGCAATCCAATTGCCATACGGCAAAGAAGCTGATTTTACAGGAATAGTTGATTTGGTAGACCTTAAATTCAGGCTTTATAAAGATGATGCTGGGAAGAATTATGAAGATGCAGAAATACCGAAAGAAATGATGCCTGAAGTTGAAAAATACAGGAATATACTTATTGAGAGGCTTGCTGAGGTTGACGATACGATGATGGAGGATTTCCTGCACGGTAAAGAAATTTCGTCCGCGCAGATTAAGGAGACTATCAGAAGGAGTGTAATCGCAAATAAATTTGTCCCTGTGCTGTGCGGCACTGCTTTCAGGAATAAAGGCATACAGCTGGTCCTTGATGCTGTCTGTGATTATCTGCCTTCTCCGATTGATTTGCCTCCGGTCAAAGGCACTAATCCTGAAACCGGAGAATTTGAAGAGATAATACCGTCTGAAAAAGCGCCCTTTTGCGCGTTATGTTTTAAAGTAGCTACAGACCCTTATGTAGGTAAGATAAATTACGTCAGGGTATATTCAGGCACTCTGAAATCAGGCACCTACGTTTATAATGCGACTAAGCGCGAGAAAGAAAGAGTGACTAAGATTGTCAAGATGCACGCTAACAGGCAGGAAATCGTAGATAGTATCGTTGCCGGTGATATCGCAGCCGCTGTAGGCCTTAGAGAAACAAAAACCGGGGATACCCTCTGCACAGAAAATAATCATATACTACTTGAAGCAATGCGTTTCCCGGAGCCGGTAATCCAGCAGGCAGTAGAACCTAAGTCCAAAGATGCGCAGGAAAAACTCGGTTTTGCTTTGCATAAACTTGAAGAAGAAGACCCTTCATTCCGGGTGTTTTATAACCAGGAAACAGGCGAGACTATTATCGCCGGGATGGGCCAATTGCATCTTGAAATTATAATTGACCGGATTTTAAGAGAATTTAATGTCGAGGCTCAAGTTGGCCAGCCGCAGGTTGCATATAGGGAGACGTTGACCAAAAAGATAAGCTCGGTCGGTAAATTCATTCAGCAGAGCGGCGGACGCGGCCAATACGGGCATGTGGTTTTTGAGATGGGGCCGACTGAAACTCCGGGCCAGGGAATTGTTTTTGAGGATAAGATAAAGAGCGGCGCTATACCCAGGGAATTTATTCCAGCTGTAAAAAAAGGAGTCAATGCCGCATCAAAGACCGGTGTTCTTGCAGGCTATCCCGTGACTGATGTTCATGTCACGCTGGTCGATGGCTCATACCATGATGTTGATTCTTCAGAGCTTGCTTTCCAGATGGCCGCGGGGATTGCCTTCAGCGACGGATTAAGGAAATCAGGTTCAATCCTTCTGGAACCGATTATGGATATGGAGATTACAACGCCCGAAGAATTCATGGGCCAGATTATCGGGGATTTAAGTTCACGACGGGCAAAAATAGTTTCTCTTGTTACAAAGAACAATTTGTGTTATATAAGAGCACATGTCCCTTTGGCTGAAGTGTTTAATTATGCCACTGTTTCAAGGTCCTTGACACAAGGGCGTGCTTCCTATACAATGGAGCCCTCTTTTTATTCAGAGGTGCCTGCACATATAGCGGAAAAAATTATAACCGGGCTTACAACAGCATCTAAGACTTAATAAAAAATCAGGAGGTGTTTTAATGGCTAAGGAAAAATTTGTAAGGTCAAAACCCCACTTAAATATCGGCACCATTGGTCACGTTGACCATGGCAAGACTACTTTGACAGCAGCAATAACAATGGTTCTTAACAAGAAGGGTTATGCAGAGGCAAGGACATATGATTCAATTGACAATGCTCCTGAAGAGAGGGAACGCGGCGTTACTATTAATATTTCACACGTCGAGTACCAGACTGATACGCGCCACTATGCACATATTGACTGCCCTGGGCATGCTGACTATATCAAGAACATGATTACCGGCGCAGCGCAGATGGATGGTGCAATCCTGGTTGTTTCTGCGGCTGACGGCCCTATGCCTCAGACAAGAGAGCATATCTTGCTGGCCAGGCAGGTTAACGTTCCGGCAATGGTTGTTTTCCTGAATAAGGTCGATATGGTTTCAGACAAGGAATTAATTGACCTTGTTGAGATGGAAGTAAGGGAACTTTTGACCAAATATGGTTTCCCTGGAGATAAAACCCCTATAGTTAAGGGGAGTGCTTTAAAGGCAATGGAAGCTGGCGGGGACCCAAGCAGCCCGGATGCAGCAGCTATTTTAGAACTTATGAAAGCAGTAGATGATTTTATCCCCTTGCCAAAAAGAGACTTAGATAAACCGTTCCTCATGGCAGTGGAAGACGTTTTTACGATTGAAGGTAGAGGTACGGTAGGTACAGGCAGGGTTGAAAGAGGCAAGGTAAAGTTAAACGACGAAGTCGAGATCGTCGGTTTAAAACCCGAAGTAGGCAAGACTGTTGTTACCGGCATTGAAATGTTCAGAAAGATACTTGATGAAGGCCAGGCCGGAGATAACCTCGGGTTGCTCTTAAGAGGTGTTTCTAAAGAATCACTGGAAAGAGGAATGGTTCTTTCAGCTCCAAAATCAATAACTCCTCATACCAAGTTCAAGGCGCAGGTTTACGTTTTGACAAAAGAAGAAGGCGGAAGGCATACACCATTCTTCAGCGGATACAGGCCGCAGTTTTATTTCCGCACAACTGATGTTACCGGTTCAGTTAAGCTTCCTCAAGGGGTGGAAATGATCATGCCCGGGGATAATGTCAGCGTTGAAGTTGAATTGATTATGCCTATAGCTATGGAAAAAGAATCAAGGTTTGCTATACGTGAAGGTGGGCACACAGTAGGCGCAGGAGTTGTTTCAGAAATAATCGCCTAATTTACACATAATCTTCCGGGCTTATCAGGCCGAGCCTGGTGAGCCCGGAAGTAAATTGAAAGAAGAAAATGCAAAAGATAAGAATAAGGTTAAAAGCTTACGACCATCGTTTGTTAGACCAGGCGGTCATTGAAATCGTTGACACGGTAAAGCGTACCGGGGCCAAAATATCGGGGCCGGTGCCGTTGCCGACAAAAAGAGAGATTTATACCGTCCTGCGTTCACCTGTGATTGACAAAAAGTCGCGCGAACAGTTTGAACTGGCTACTCATAAGAGGTTGATTGATATTTTTGAGCCTACCGCAAAAACAATCGATGCGTTAAGAAAGCTGAATTTGCCTGCTGGTGTTGATGTTGAAATCAAAATGTAATTTTCAACTTGCCCGGCTTTAACTAAAGAGCGTAAATAAAATGAGCGGATTAATAGGGAAAAAAATTGGGATGACTCAGGTTTTTAACGAACAGGGCGATGCGATCGGTGTTACGGCTATCGAAGCAGGCCCGTGCATGGTCTTGTCGGTAAATGATAAAAATGTCCAGGTTGGTTTTGAACCTTTAAGCAATGAAAAAAAGATTAAAAAACCTGTTTCCGGATATTTTAATAAACTTAAACTATCCCCCAGAAAAGTAATCAGGGAGTTCTCCAAGCACAGCGGCAGAGAATATAAAGTTGGCGAAGAGATCAAGGTTGATGTTTTTCAGGTCGGGGATTATGTGGATGTGTCTGGTATATCCATCGGAAAAGGCTTCCAGGGAGGCATGAAAAGATGGAACTGGAGCGGCGGGCCGATGACTCACGGTTCGATGTCACACAGAAGGATCGGTTCCATTGGCTCAAGTACGACTCCGGGAAGGGTATGGAAAGGGCATCATCTCCCAGGCCATATGGGTAATGTGAAGGTAACTGTTCAGAATCTTAAGGTAGTGATGGTGGACCCTGAAAATAATATTTTAGTAGTAAAGGGCGCTATACCAGGGCATGATAATAATTACGTTATCATAAATAAGGCAAAGAAAAGAAAGCCAGCTGCCGATAAAACTGCGAAGAAATAAAAATGGAAAACTTGACTATAAGTGTATTTAATATGGATGGCAAAGAAGTAGAATCGCTCAAACTGGATGCATCAGTGTTTGACGGCTCGGTAAATAAAAATTTATTGCACAGGGTGCTTACCGTGTACCGCTCTAATCAGAGAAAAGGACTGGCTGCAACTAAGACCAGGGGAGAAGTTTCCGGCGGTGGCATCAAACCCTGGAGGCAAAAAGGCACAGGCCGGGCAAGGGTAGGTTCCATACGTTCACCGTTATGGCGGCACGGTGGAGTTGTTTTCGGCCCTCATCCAAGAAGCTTCTTTATTTCAATACCTAAGAAGCTTAAGACACTGGCTTTAAAATCTGCGCTTAACGCTAAATTAAACGAAGGCAATTTAATGGTTTTGGATAGATTTGAAGTATCTTCGCCAAAAACAAAAGAGGTAGAAAAAATATTCAAGAATTTAAAGCTTATCGGAAAAGATGGACCGAAGAATAAAAGACTGCTTTTATTATCCGATAAATTATCTGCCAATGCAGTTTTAGCAACGAGGAACCTTAAATTTTTGGACACAGCATCAGCCAAAGACGCCAATTCATTAGAGCTTATGCTTGCAAGGAGAGTCCTGATTACAAAAGACAGTATTAAACAACTAGTTCAGAGAATAAAAAAATAAAAAAAGAGTAGAAAATGAAATTAAGTTATGATATACTTCTTGCTTTACTTCAGACGGAGAAATCAACTTTGTCAGAACCGGAAGGGAAATACCTTTTTCTGGTGAGAAACGATGCCAATAAAACAGAGATAAAAAGGTCCGTCGAGGAAATATACAAAGTAAAGGTAAAGAATGTAAACACTTTAGTAGAGACAGGGAAATCAAAAAGAGTCAGGTATCAGCTTGGAAGGACTCCCGATACAAAGAAGGCAATAGTCACCCTTAAAAAAGGCGAAAAAATAACAATCTCTTAAAGAAAAGTGTAGCCATGGGAATAAAAAAATATAGACCAGTAACACCTTCACGCAGATGGATAACAGGTTCGGATTTTGCAGAGATCACTAAGAGTACGCCTGAAAAATCATTGATTGCGCCGCTCAAAAGAAAAGGCGGGCGTAACTCAAGCGGCAGATTAACAGTCAGGCATCAGGGCGGCGGGCACAAAAGAATGTTGCGCTTGATAGATTTTCGCAGGGATATTTATGACATACCGGCAAAAGTTATCGCTATCGAATACGATCCTAACCGTTCTGCAAGAATAGCATTAGTTGAATACAATAATAAGATCAAAAAATATATTTTAGCTCCTGTCGGGCTTAATGTTAACGATGAAATAATAGCCACAAAGCAAAAGGATGTGGAGATTAAAACCGGCAACAGCCTGTTGCTTAGATATATACCAACCGGTACGATGATACATAATGTTGAGCTTTTTAAAGGTAAGGGCGGCCAGATCGTAAGAAGCGCTGGAGCAAGCGCTCAGATCATGGCTAAAGAAGGCGAATACGCCCAAGTTAAGCTTCCGTCAGGCGAAATCAGATTAATAAACCTTGATTGTCATGCCACTATCGGCCAAATTGGCAATATAGAACACGAGGCTATAAGCATAGGTAAAGCCGGCAGGGCACGTTGGGCCGGTGTAAGGCCTACGGTAAGAGGCGCGGCTATGAATCCTGTTGACCACCCGCACGGTGGCGGCGAAGGAAAATCAGGGCAAGGCAATCCTCATCCTGTAACACCCTGGGGCAAGCCCACAAAAGGTTATAAGACCAGGCTTGATAAAAGGTATTCCAACAAATTTATCGTAAAGAGAAGGAAATAAAAATGCCCAGATCATTAAAAAAAGGCCCGTTCGTAGAAGAAAAATTGGTAAAAAAAGCGGATAGAGCAAGGCGTTCAGGCCAAAGGTTAGCAATAAAAACTTGGTCAAGGCGCTCTACAATAATACCTGATTTTGTAGGGTTGACCTTTGCGGTTTACGATGGCAAAAAGCACGCACCTGTATTTGTCACTGAGAATATGGTAGGCCATAAACTCGGAGAATTCGCACCGACAAGGATTTTCAGGAAACATGGTGGAGTTAAGGCGAAGAAGGCGCCGGAAAAAACATAATAAACAAAGATGATAGCAAAAGCCGAATCAAGATATGTCAGGATGTCAAGCCGTAAAGTCAGGCAGGTTTTGGAGCTTATACGCAAAGAAGATGCTACCGATGCCTTGGCTATCTTGTCAAATTTGAATAAAAGAGCGAAGGAATTCCTGATTAAAATACTTAAACAGGCGATAGCAAATGCAAAAGTAAAAGGGATTAAGCAAGAGCAGTTATATATCTCAAAAGCAGTCTGCAATATTGGCCCATCATGGAAAAGATACAAGGCAGCCGCTTTCGGAAGGGCAAGCCCGATAAAAAAGAGGACTTGTCATATAAAAATCGAGTTAGATATTAAGCAGGAGAATAATTAATGGGGCAGAAAGTAAATCCGTTCGTATTGAGGGTAGGTTTTATCAGGACATGGCATAGCCGTTGGTTTGCTAAACCCAAAGATTATGCCACGTTTATAAAAGAAGATTTCAATATACGCAAGTTTATAAAGAAGCGTTTTAAGCAGGCAGCTATTTCAAAAATTATAATTGAAAGGCTTGCCGAAAGGATTAAGATCAGGATTTTAAGCGCCAGGCCCGGTATAATAATCGGGCGCCATGGTGCTGATATAGAGCGGCTAAGAGAAGACTTGAACGCCATGGTAAAAAGAGAAATTTCAATTGATATTGAAGAAGTAAAGAATCCCGGCATTGATGCCCAGCTGGTTGCCGAGAATGTATCTCTACAGATTGAAAAGAGAGTAGCTTTTAGAAGGGCTGTAAAACGCGCAATGGAACAATCCCTTTCTTCAGGTGCTAAAGGTATAAAAGTAACATGTTCCGGAAGGTTAAACGGAGCAGAGATGTCAAGGACAGAGACTTATAAACAGGGCAAGGTTCCTCTGCAGACCCTTAGGGCAGATATTGATTATGGATTTGCCGAGGCTTTAACTACCTATGGCCTTATAGGCGTAAAGGTGTGGCTTTATAAAGGAGATGTGCTTCTGGCTAGAGGCGCCAGCTTGAGTACTCAAATAGCTGAGGATAAAGAAGAGTCACAGGAAACAGCTAAGCCTAATATCGGGAGTTAACTATGGTATTAATGCCTAAAAGAGTTAAATATAGAAAATTACAAAAAGGCAACCGCAGAGGGATTGCAGTCGCTGGTTCGGAATTAGCCTTTGGTGAATTTGGCCTCAAAGCACTTGCTAACGGCTGGATTAAAAATAATCAAATAGAAGCAGTAAGGGTTGTCCTGGCAAGGCAGCTGAACAAAGGCGGAAAATTGTGGATAAGGATATTTCCCGATAAGTCAATTACTAAGAAGCCTGCCGAAGTAAGAATGGGAAAAGGCAAGGGAGACCTGAGCCACTGGGTAGCAGTCGTAAAAAGAGGAAGGATTTTATTTGAAATGGGCGGTGTCCCTGAAGAATTCGCCAGGCAGTGTTTCAGGCTTGCCGCATACAAGCTTCCCGTAAGATCAAAATTTATCACGAGGACACATAAGTAATGAAGATAAAAGACCTACGCGCATTATCAGACCAGGAACTCAACCAGAAGGAAGTGAATTTAAGGGAAGAGCTCTTTAAACTTAACCAGCAGAGGTTTGCTTCAAGAGTAGAAAAACCGCACATGTTTTCATTGATTAAGAAAGACATAGCCAGGATAAAGAGTATACTTAAGGAAAGAAAAGAGACAAAAAATGGGTAAAACTAAAGAACTATTAGGCACAGTTATACGTGATAAAATGAACAAAACTATCGTCGTAAGCACGGTACTCGTTGCCAAGCATCCTAAATATAAAAAGACAATAAAGAGGTTCAGCAGATACAAGGTGCATGATGAGAAGAATGCCGCTAAAATAGGCGATATTGTTAAGATTCAGGAGACCAGGCCTTTATCTAAGGACAAGAGGTTTAAGCTGGTTTCAGTCGTTAAGGCTTCAGCCAGGTTGCACGCACAGGAGAAGGCGGAATAAAATGATATACATTCGTTCAATTCTTGATGTCGCGGATAATACAGGAGCTAAGAAAGTGTCTTTTATTTCGGTCCTGGGAAAAAAGAACTGCTTAATCGCTGGAATAGGGGATATTATAAACGTAAATGTTAAAGAATCTTCTCCCGGGGCTACGATTAAAAAAGGAGAAGTGGCTAAGGCGGTCATCGTCAGAACGAAAAATGCTATTAAAAGAGAGAATGGCTCGGTATTGCGGTTTGACCGCAATGCGGTTGTTTTTATTGACGCCCAGCTTAATCCCAGAGGGACCAGGGTGTTTGGGCCTGTCGCAAGAGAGCTTAGGGATAAGAATTTCACAAAAATTATTTCATTAGCACCAGAGGTAATATAATGTTCAAACTTAAAAAAGGCGACACGGTAATTCTTACAAAAGGAAAAGATAAAGGCAAGAAGGGAAAGGTCCTTAAAATCTTTGGAGAAACTAAACGCGCTATTGTCGAAGGGGTAAATTTGGTTAAGAAGCACAAAAGAAAGACCCAGCAGGACCAGCAGGGCGGCGTCGTCGCTATCGAAGCGCCTATCAGCATTGCCAATATATCCATATTATGCAAGCAGTGTAATAAGGCCGTCAGGATCGGCTATACCCTGCTAAAAGACGGTACAAAAACTAGAACCTGTAAATCGTGTAAAGAGGCAATTTAAAATGACCCCAAGATTATTAATCAGATATAGAGATGAAATCATCCCTGAGATGATGAAGGTTTTCAGCATAAAAAATAAGTATGCTGTCCCGCGTGTCGATAAGATCGTGGTCAATATGGGCGTAGGCGAAGCCATACAGGATGTGAAACTGCTGGAAAAATCAATGGACGAATTGGCAGTTATAGTCGGGCAGAAGCCTGTTATCAGGAGGGCTAAAAAAGCCATATCTAATTTCAAAATTAAGCAAAATCAGGCTGTCGGCTGTAAGGTGACTTTGAGGAAAAACATCATGTATGAGTTTATGGACAGGTTGATTAACGTCGCGATGCCAAGGATAAGGGACTTTAGAGGGATATCTGATACTTCGTTTGACAGGGCAGGTAATTATACGCTGGGTCTGACCGAGCAAAATATTTTTCCCGAGATAGATTATGATAAAATTACCAGGACTCAGGGTATGGATATAACATTCGTAATTAAAAATTCAAAAAGTAAAGAGCAGTCCAAAGAATTGCTTAAATTGTTTGGTATGCCCTTTAAAACAGGCGAGCAATAATTATGGCAAAACAGTCACAAAAAGCTAGGTGCAGCAGGAAACCAAAATTTTCCTCAAGAAAATATAATCGTTGCCCTCTTTGCGGAAGGTCAGGTGGTTTCTTGAGAAGGTTTAAGCTGTGCAGGATCTGCTTCAGGGAGCTGGCTTGGGCCGGAATGATCCCCGGAGTAAAAAAGGCAAGCTGGTAATTAAATTTACGGAGAAAATATGTCTAGAACAGATTTGTTAGCAGATGCATTCACGATAATTAGAAATGCAATAATGATCAAAAAAGAGGCTGTGGATATACCCGCTTCTTCAACTTTAAAGTCCATAGTAGATATATTAAAGAAGGAAAATTATATTGATGACTTTAAATCCATTGATGATAAAAAGCAGGGGATAATCAGGGTCTATTTAAAATATATTTCAGGCAAACCGGCGATTAAAAATATAAAAAGGATATCTAAGCCGGGGTTAAGAGTATATGTTAAACATCAAAAAGTCCCTTCTGTATTGCGCGGCAGGGGCTTAGCCATTGTTTCCACCTCCAGGGGCATATTAACCGATGCCCAGGCCAGGGAACTGAAAGTCGGTGGCGAAATAATCAGCTACGTTTGGTAAAATGTCCAGAATAGGTAAAAAACCAGTCTTAGTGCCTCAAGGCGTAAAAGTAGAGATCAACGATAATACTGTTTTAATCGAAGGCGCAAAAGGAAAACTTACCAGGAGTTTTTCTCCGCGTATAAAAATTGAAAAGAAAGATTCACAGCTTATTGTACAGCGTGCAACCGACAGTAAGATTGACCGGTCATTGCATGGGCTTACACGCGCATTGCTGGTAAATATGATAAAAGGGGTAACCGAGGGTTTTAGTAAGCAATTAGAGATAATCGGGGTAGGTTTTCGCGCCCAGATGCAGGGGGCTAACTTGAGCATGCAGCTTGGTTTTTCGCACCCGGTAATATTTAAAGCGCCTGAAGGGGTAAAAATTGAGGCCCCGAAACAGAATATTATTGTTATAAGCGGAACCGATAAAGAAAAAATCGGAAAAGTAGCCTCGGAGATACGCATGATTTATCCTCCCGAGCCTTATAAAGGCAAGGGGATCAGGTATGTCGGTGAATTTGTAAAGAAGAAGATCGGTAAAGCTCAGGCAACTGCCGGAAAGTAAACAGAATATCAAATATGAAAAATAACAGGGAAGTAGCGAGGTTAAAGAGGCACAGAAGAATCAAATTAAGAATGTTCGGTGAAGAATCCAAGCCGCGTTTGATTATTCACAGGAGCTTAAAGAACCTTTTTATCCAGGTAGTAGATGATTCAAAAAAGAGGACAGTGTTGTCGTCATCTACTATGGATAAGGAAGTAAAAGAACGTTTCCCGTACGGCGGGAACGTAAAAGCGGCTGTATTTTTGGGAGAAGTTTTTGCAAGAAAAGCCAAAGAAAAAGGCATAAAGAAAATAATATTTGACCGTGCCGGATTGAAATATCACGGTCGTGTCAAGGCATTTGCCGACTCACTAAGAAAAGGCGGGGTTGAATTTTAAATATGAAAGACACTACCAGTAGCGAAAACGTAGAATTCATTGAAAGAGTAATAGCAATAAACCGTGTTACCAAAGTAACAAAAGGCGGTAAAAAACTACATTTTCGGGCGCTTGTTGTTGTCGGTGATACCAAAGGAAGAGTAGGTTATGCCTTGGATAAAGCTAATGAAGTCGCAGACGCAATAAGAAAATCATTAGGCAAGGCGAAAAAGAACCTGGTCAAGATAAGCATAGAAGGCTCTACCATCCCTCATGAGATCATCGGTGAATATGGAGCTGCTAAAGTCATGCTTAAACCTGCCTCCGAAGGAACTGGAGTCATTGCCGCCGGGCCGGTAAGGGCTATCTGTGAGGCCGTCGGCATTAAGGATATCCTTACTAAATCCCTTAAATCTAATAATCCGATTAATGTAATCAAGGCAACTATGGATGGGTTAACCAATCTGAAGGCATAAAATATGAAAGAAAAGAAGATCAAGGCTAAAAGGCCATCACCTAAAACAAAAACATTTAGAAAAGATTTAAAAACCTCCAAAGAGAAGGCTGTTTTTCTTGGGTTGCACAATTTAAAACCCGCTGCCGGCAGTAAAAAAAGAAAAAGGATATTAGGCAGAGGCTCTAGTTCAGGCCATGGAAAAACTTCTACAAGAGGCAGCAAGGGCCAGACTTCTAGGGCAGGCCGCCATTTTTACCTTGGTTTTGAAGGCGGGCAATCGCCTTTAATCCGTAAATTCCCTAAAAGAGGGTTTACCAGCATATTTAAACAGGTATATCAGATAGTTAATCTAATAGATCTAAAGAATTTAAAAGAAGAAATGATCAATCCTGAGGTTTTATATGATAAAGGCCTGATCTCTTCTAAGGATAAGAAAGTTAAGATCTTAGCTAAAGGCGACTTAAAAAAGTCTATAAATTTACAGGCACATGCGTTTTCAAAGGCAGCACGAGAAAAGATTATCAATGCCGGCGGAAAGGCTGAGGTTATTTAGTGTTAAAGGCTTTAGCAAATTCTTTTAAAATACCCGATTTAAAGAAACGGCTTTTAATAACCGGGGCTTTACTTCTTGTTTACAGGGTGGGATGTTTTATACCTACTCCGGGTATTGATGGAGCTGCTCTTTCTAAATTTTTTGCCGAAATGGCAAGGACTTCCGGCGGGGCATTACTGGGTATTATAAACATGTTTTCGGGCGGAGCGATGGAGCAGATGACCATATTTGCCTTGGGGATAATGCCTTATATCTCGTCTTCGATCATCTTGCAACTCTTGACTGCTGTTATACCGGCACTGGAAAAATTATCCAAAGAAGGCCGTGTAGGATATGAAAAAATAAATCAATATACTCGTTACGGCACTATTGTGCTTGCCGTAATACAATCGTTTTTTATCGCCCTGTGGCTTGAGAACCCGGCAAGGTTTGAAGGGATTAAAATTGTCGGCAGTCCCGGGATTTCTTTCAGGATATTAACCGTACTTACCCTTACTACCGGCACCATTTTTATTATGTGGCTTGGAGAACAAATACAGGAAAAGGGTATTGGAAACGGCATATCACTTGTTATTACCGCCGGCATTATTTCCAGGATAAGCCCGGCGTTGAACCAGCTTTACATACTTCTATCGCCGAATTCTCCATCAAAAAGAGCGCTGCCGTTTTTTACGCTCATTATTATGGCTGTCCTTTTGGTCGGAGTTGTATTAGCGGTAATTTTTGTCACGCAAGGGCAGAGAAAGATCCCTGTGCAATACGCGCGCAGGGTTGTAGGAAGAAAAATCTTTGGAGGGCAAAGCACATATATCCCTTTAAAAGTAGATACGGCTGGCGTTATCGCAATCATATTTGCCCAATCTATTATTTCATTTCCTGCAACAATAGCGACTTTTATACCTAACCCGGCGTTTCAAAGGCTGGCCCAAAGCTTAGGCCCCGGGCACATTTTATATACTTTTCTTTATGCTCTTTTGATAATATTTTTCTGTTATTTCTATACTGCTATCGTGTTTAATCCGCTTGACCTTTCGGAGAATATGAAGAAATACGGAGGTTTTGTGCCAGGGATCCGTCCCGGAAAATCAACGGCGGAATACTTAGATTTTGTAATGACGCGGATCACTTTAGCCGGGGCTATTTTTATCGCTTTTGTCGCTGTTTTTCCGCATCTTACAATGAACTGGCTGGGTGTGCCTTATATGGTTGCATCCTTCTTTGGCGGCACGGGCGTTCTGATTATCGTCGGGGTCATGCTTGACACTATTAAGCAGATAGAATCACATTTGTTAATGCATCACTATGAAGGATTCATTAAAAGCGGCAGGATCAAGGGAAGAAGATAATGAATATAATATTATTAGGCCCTCCGGGTGCGGGTAAAGGGACTCAGTCAAAACAGCTGGCTAAGTCACTAAACCTCCCGCATATATCTACCGGCGATATTCTAAGGGAAAATGTAAAGCTTGATACCGAGCTAGGCAGGAAAGCCAAAGATTATATGAATAAAGGCGGATTGGTGCCTGATGAGCTGGTAACAAAAATGCTAAACAGCCGCCTGGGTTTGCCGGATACAAAAAAAGGCTTTATACTTGATGGTTATCCCAGAAATATCTCTCAGGCCAAAACATTAGACTCAATACTAAGCCAGAGGAATATCAAAATTGATACGGTTATATATCTTGATTCAAGCGACGGAGTTATCATACAAAGATTAAGCGGAAGGCTGGTATGCCGAAGCTGTAATATGCTTTTCCATAAGATAAATATGCCCCCCAAGAAAACAATGGTCTGCGATGCGTGCGGCGGGCAATTATACCAGCGCGATGATGATAAGGAAGAAACTATAAAAAACCGCCTCATAGTCTACAAAAATGAGGTCTCTTCACTGTTAGATTATTATAAAAATAAAGGGAGCCTGCTTAAAGTTTCTGCTGATGGGCAGGCCAATGATGTATTA
The DNA here is from genome assembly GCA_003598025.1 of Candidatus Omnitrophota bacterium. Taxonomy (NCBI): domain Bacteria; kingdom Pseudomonadati; phylum Candidatus Omnitrophota; species Candidatus Omnitrophota bacterium. Next base: position 215,856 of record QZKH01000003.1, on the reverse strand, counting down.
AAGGAAATAATTGAATTAGTAAAAGGTTTGAATGATCCCTCTAAAGTCTAAAGAAGATATTCATATGATGGGGGAGTCAGGAAAGATTTTATCAAGGATTATCCGTTCTTTGAGATTGTTTGTAAGCGAAGGGATGACAACGAAAGAGATCGACGCCTATGCGGAAACCCTGATTAAAAAAGAAAGTGTCATCTCTGCTTTTAAAGGATACAGAGGATATCCCGCCAATATATGCACATCTGTCAATGATGAGGTAGTTCATGGCATACCGTCAGAGAGGGTGCTTTTAAACGGCGATATATTGAGCTTGGATGTCGGAATAAATTATAAGGGGTACTTTTCAGATGCTGCGTTGACTATTCCGATCGGAATTGTCAGCGGCCAGATAAAGAAACTGCTGGAAGTAACTGAAAAATCCCTGAAGATCGGTATAGAAAAAGTAAAAGCAAATAACCATCTTTACGATATTTCTTATGCTATACAGGAATACGTAGAGAAAAACGGTTTCTCAATAGTCCGGGAATTTGTAGGCCATGGCATAGGCAAGTCGCTTCACGAAGAACCGGAGATTCCTAATTTCGGCCGCAAGGGCACAGGGCCGTTATTGACTGAAGGAATGGTATTTGCTGTTGAGCCCATGGTTAATATGGGTGCGTGGGAGGTTGAAATCGCACCTAATGGCTGGACTGCCCTGACAAAAGATAGAATGGCATCTGCTCATTTTGAACACACGGTTGCCATTACCGACAGAGGAACAGAGATTTTAACCGCTTAACTATGGCAAAAGAAGAACTGATCGAAACAGAAGGTAAAATTTTAGAAGCTCTGCCTAATGCGATGTTCAGGGTTGAGCTTGATAACGGACATGTGGTTCTGGCACACGTTTCGGGAAAAATGCGTATGCACTTTATCAGAATATTGCCCGGAGATAAGGTAAAACTAGAATTGTCCCCCTATGATTTAAGCAGGGGAAGAATAACATTCAGGATAAAATGAAAGTAAAATCATCTATAAGAAAAATTTGCGACAAGTGTAAGATAATCAAAAGGCGTGGTGTTGCGCGCGTCATATGCTCTACACCTAAGCATAAACAAAAACAAGGATAATTCCCTTTAGCAGTATACAAGGAGGAAAAAGTGCCAAGAATTATAGGCGTTGACTTACCGAAAGAAAAAACCATTGAAACTGCCCTGACTTACCTTTACGGAGTCGGCAGGTTCATGTCTAATAAAATCCTTAAAGAAGCGAACATAGAACCGCTTAAGAGAGCTAAAGATTTAAGCGAAGAAGAAATTTCCAGGATTACCATTATACTTCAAAAAAGCGGTTACCGGGTCGAAGGTGACCTGCGCAGGGATATATCCCAAAACATAAAAAGACTTATGGATATAGGGGCCTGGCGTGGCATGCGTCATAAAAAGGGCCTTCCGGTCAGAGGGCAGAGAACGCGCACAAACGCAAGGACAAGAAAAGGTCCGAGAAAAGGCGGAAGTATAGTAGTCAAAAAGGTTGAAACCAAATAACGGAGGTCATATTTAATGGCAACAAAAGATAAAGCAAAAAAAAAGAAAATAGCCAGAGGCATTACCAGCGGGATTGCACATATCCAGGCAAGTTTTAATAATACCATAATAACAATTACTGATAAGCAGGGTAATGCTTTAGTCTGGTCTGCTCCGGGAATAGTTGGTTATGGCGGATCAAAAAAGTCTACGCCTTTTGCTGCTCAGGTAGCAGCAACTGATGCGGCTAAAAAAGCTAAAGATATAGGGATTAAAGAAGTGGAAGTTTTTGTAAAGGGCCCCGGATTCGGTAGAGAATCAGCGATAAGGGCCTTACAGGCTTCGGGTTTAACGGTGACCTGCATTAAAGACGTAACTCCTATACCTCATAATGGTTGCCGTCCCAAGAAGAAAAGGAGAGTATAATTAATAATGGCTCGTTATAAGGATGCTGTTTGCAGGTTATGCAGGCGTGAAGGTGAAAAATTATTCTTAAAAGGCGCAAGGTGCAATACTCCTAAATGCGCGATTGCTAAAAGAGCATATGCCCCGGGCCAGCATGGCCAGGGTAAGCAGAAACATTCTAACTACGGTATACAGTTAAGAGAAAAACAGAAGGTTAAGAGGGTATACGGCGTGCTGGAGAGACAATTCCGCAGATATTTCGGAATCGCTTCAAAATCAAAAGGTGTAACCGGTAAGATACTCTTGCAATTACTTGAAAGAAGGCTTGACAATGTCATCTTTAGGATGAATTTCGCTACCTCCCGTGCTCAGGCAAGACAGATTGTCAGGCATAACCTCATTTACATCAATGGCAAGAGAGTCAATATTCCGTCTTATTTAGTAGCAGCCGGTGATTCCATAGAGGTAAAGGGTAAGGACGGCGCTTTGAATAAAATACGGGAAAACATAGAATTTTCCAAAGACAGGGCGATTGTATCATGGATAGAAGCCAATGCCCAGGACCTGAAAGCAAAAATAAACAGGTTACCAGAAAAGTCAGATATACAATTGCCGATCCAAGAACAATTAATAGTCGAGCTTTATTCGAAGTAATCAAGGCTTTAGCTAAGTTAAATAATCTCAGGAGGAAAAATGGGAATAAAATGGTCTGATTTTCAGTTGCCAAAAAGACTTGAATGCGATGAGTCAACTTATACGAATACTTATGGCAGATTTTATGCTGCGCCGTTTGAAAGAGGATACGGGGTTACTTTAGGCAATTCCTTAAGGCGTGTCCTGCTTTCTTCTATCGAAGGAAGTGCTGTTACCTCAGTCAAATTTGACGGAGTCCAGCATGAATTCTCAACGATACCAGGCGTGCTTGAAGACACAACAGAGATAATTCTTAATATCAAAGGGCTGGTTATAAATTCACATTCAAAGATCCCCAAGACTATATCAATAAAGAAGGATAAGAAAGGCGAGATCAAAGCCAAGGATATCATTACTGATGAATCAGTCGAGATCATTAATCCCGAACACCATATAGCTACGTTGACCAAAGATACTAAATTCCACATTGAGATGGAAGTAGCAAGGGGGCGCGGATATGTGCCTCAGGAACTCAATAAAAAAGAGGATATGGCTATCGGCGTAATCCCCGTAGATTCAATTTTCACGCCGGTTAAGCAGGTAAATTTCACCATTGAAAATACGCGAGTCGGCCAGCGTACGGATTACGATAAACTTATTTTGGAAATAACAACTAACGGGGCCATTAATCCTAAAGATGCCCTCTTATATGCCTCTAATATTCTTCAAAGGCACTTGGATATTTTTGTCAGCTTTGGCCAGCTTCCTGAAGATGCGGAAGAAGAACCGATGATGACCAAGGAAGAAGTAGAGCTTTACGAGAAACTAAGGCTGCCGATATCTGAACTTGAGCTTTCAGTACGCAGTTCTAATTGTTTACGCGAGGCCAATATCAAAACCATAGCGGACCTGGTCAAAAGGCCAGAGGAGGAGATGCTCGGATTCAAGAACTTTGGTAAGAAATCTCTTACTGAAATAAAAGAACTTTTGGCCGGTATGGGCCTGGGCTTAGGTATGAAGGTCGATACAAAAAAATTAAAAATTGTTTAACCTCTATAACTTATATAAAAAATGAGACATTCAAAATCCAAAAACAGACTTAATAGATTCACCAGCTGGAGAAAAGCTACTATCCTTAGTATGGCAAGAAACCTCGTAATCTATCAAAGGATCAGGACGACAAAAGCCAAAGCAAAAGCTGTAAGGCCGGTGATAGAGAAGCTGATCCATCTTGCCAAAAAGAACACACTTACCGCAAAAAGAGCCGCTTTTAAAATTCTTAATGACCATAGGCTGGTAAGTACGCTTTTCAGTGAAATCGGCCCCAGGTTTGCCAAAAGAACTAGCGGCTATTCCAGGATATTAAGCCTGGGCAGAAGGCGGGGGGACGACGCAGAGCTGGTTTTGTTTGAGTTAACAGAAATAAAAAAACCGGAAGCCAAGAAGGCGAAGAAAAGCAAAGTTTCAAAGGAGCCTCAAGAAGGTTTAAAAGCAGATACTTCCGGGCAAGCTAAAGAGCATACCCAACAGGAAGATTCCGGAAAGCAAAAAACTGAAATTGCGACTAAGGAAAAACCTCCTATTTCAAAGCAGCCTTCAAAGAAATTCCTCGGCGGTTTGAGGAAGATTTTTAAGAAGGAAAGAGATTCACTATAAGCATATACTGATGCGAATCGATACGCAGCTTGCTGAGCGTTTGAAAAAAATTAACCCGTCAGCAACCCTTGCTATAACTGCAAAAGCCAAGAAGCTCAAAATGCAGGGAAGGGATGTTGTTACGCTTGCTGCAGGTGAGCCGGATTTTGACACTCCTCAATATATAAAAGATGCGGCTATCAGCGCTATCCAATCGGGGTTTACAAAGTATACACCCACCACCGGGACTCCGGAGTTAAAAGAAAAAATCTGCCAAAAATTTTTAAAAGATAACGGGCTTGAATATTCTTCTGAGCAAATCGTAGTTTCCTGCGGAGCCAAGCATAGCATCTTTAACGCCCTTTTTTCTATAATTGACGAAAAAGACGAGGTTCTAATCCCGTCTCCTTATTGGGTAAGCTATCCTGAAATGGTAAATCTCTGCGGTGGGATCCCCAGGTTTATTAAAACGTCCCCTAAGAATGACTTCAAGATATCAACCGATGACCTTAAAAAGCACATCCATACAAAGACAAAAGCGATAATCATCAACAGCCCTTCCAATCCTACAGGCAGCATTTATGAGAAAGACGAACTTCAAGCGCTTGTAGAGATGTGTGTCCATAAAAAAATCTATATCATTTCCGACGAGATCTATGAAAAAATTATCTTTGACGGGCTCAAGCATACCTCAGTAGCTTCGTTAAGCAAGCGCGCTTACGAACATACTATTACTGTTAACGGTTTATCAAAGAGCCACTCAATGACCGGCTGGAGGATAGGGTATTTAGGCGCTCCCCTTGAGATTGCCAAAGCAATTTCAAAAATCCAGGACCATTCGACATCTAACCCCTCATCAATAAGCCAGAAAGCTGCTTTTGCGGCGCTGTCAGGTTCAGATGAATTCAGCTCTATGATGAGTGCGGAATTTCAAAAAAGAAGAGATTATATTATTGGAAGGCTTAATAATATACCAAAAATTGATTTTATATTGCCAAAAGGCGCATTCTATATATTTTGCGATATTTCAAAAAGCGGCATTGATTCCATGGCTTTTGCGACCAGGCTTTTAGATGAAGCTGAAGTCGCCGTAATCCCTGGTGTCGCCTTTGGCCAGGATAATTTTATAAGATTAAGTTTTGCCGCAAGCCACGCACAAATAGAAAAAGGCATGGATAGGATTGAAAAATGGTTAAACGGTCTTTAATTCCGCAAACTATAGCTGAAAAAATATTGAGCAGTCATTCGCAAAGACTGCTCAAGGCAGGAGATTTTGCAATATGTAAAGTGGATTTTACATTCGGGCAAGACGGGACGTCTTCAATTATAATTGACCGGGTAAAAGAGTTAGGGCTCAATAAATTAGAAACAGATTTCTGCATGGTTATAGACCATAGCGCGCCTTCGCCAAGCGAGGGTGTTTCCAGGGTGCATAAAAAGATGCGGCAGTTTGGCTTAGATTATAACCAGAAACTCTTTGATATCGGATGCGGAGTATGCCACCAGGTAATACCGCAGTCTGGCAGGATATTGCCCGGAGACCTGGTTTTAGGCGCTGATTCTCATACCTGTACTTATGGCGCTTTAGGAATATTTTCAACGGGGGTAGGCTCAACCGACATTTCAATAACGCTGGCAACAGGAAAGAACTGGTTTAAGGTCCCCGAAACAATTAAGATCGTGGTAAAAGGAAACATACCCAAAGGAATATACGCAAAAGATATAATTTTATATATAATTAAGAAGGTAGGTGCAGACGGAGCCACATATAAAGCAATTGAATTCGGTGGTCCGGTGATCAATAAGATTGATATGGACGGCAGATTTACAATGTGTAATATGGTAGTTGAGATGGGGGCAAAAGCCGGTTTCATGCCTCAAGACGATAAAACCATTACTTGGCTCAAGAATCAAATAAAAGGAATTAAAAAGATTGAACGTATTTATGCCGATAAAAATGCAAAATACTGTCAAACTTTAGAGTTCGATATTTCAAAAATAAAACCTCAGGTGGCAGCTCCTCATCAGGTTGATAATGTAAAAGATATTGGTAATTTCAGTAAAGTCAAGGTTGATGAAGCGTTTTTGGGTACCTGCACCAATGGCAGGTTATCGGATTTAAAAGCCGCTGCTAAAATTTTAAGCTCGAGAAAAGTCGCAAAAAGTGTTAAAATGATAGTTGCGCCCGTGTCAAAGGAGATTTACCTTGAAGCATTAAGCCAGGGCATAATCGATACTTTTATAAAAGCGAATGCCGTTGTAATAGCTCCGGGATGCGGCCCGTGCGTTGGGACGCATTGCGGGATCCCTTCCGATGGGGATAATGTGATATCAACCGCTAACAGGAATTTCATCGGGAGGATGGGTAATCCAAAAGCGTTCATATACCTGGCTTCGCCGGCTACGGTTGCAGCCTCGGCGATAGAGGGCAGGATCGCTGATCCAAGAAAATATTTATAATAGGCCGGCTAATCTTTTGATAGATAAAAAATAAGAGGAGGCAATAATGGAAATAGGTGAATTACTCAAATTATGTATTGATAAAGCCGCTTCCGACTTGCACCTTACTGAAAATGAACCTCCTGTTTTAAGGATTGACGGGAAGCTTCTCAGGACCGAGCATCCTATGGTTGTCAGGGCTGAGCTGAAAAAAATGATTTATGCAGTACTGACAAATTCTCAAAAAGAAACGTTTGAAAAAGACCTGGAGCTTGATTTTTCTCTTGCCCTTCCAGGCATGGACAGGTTCAGGGTTAACGTGCATCAGCAAAAAGGCTCTGTTGAAGCTGCATTCAGGAGAGTTCCGCTTGTAATCCCAAAAATTGAAGACCTTGGCCTTCCTCCAGTGGTTATTGAGCTTGCCAGAAAACCAAATGGCCTCGTATTAGTCACCGGCCCTACAGGCGTGGGTAAAACAACTACTTTGGCTGCTGTGATAAACTTAATAAACAACGAACGGGAATGCCTGATGGTGACTATCGAAGACCCGATCGAATTCATTTTTAAGAATGATAAAAGTATAATTAAACAAAGAGAAGTCTATGCTGATACGCACAGTTTTGCTAATGCGCTAAGGCATACGTTAAGACAGGATCCTAATGTAATAGTTGTAGGAGAAATGCGTGATTTAGAGACAATCTCAACTGCCTTAACAGCGGCTGAAACAGGCCATCTTGTCCTGGCTACATTGCATACCCCGGATGCTCCTCAGACGATTGAAAGGATTATAGATGTTTTTCCTCCGCATCAGCAGCAACAGGTCAAACTCCAGCTTGCTGACTGTCTTCAGGGCGTAGTTTCACAGCTTTTGCTTCCTAAAGCAGGAGGCATAGGCAGGGTACTGGCAACAGAAGTCATGGTGGCTACCCCGGGTATAAGAAATTTAATCCGCGAGCAGGAAATCGAACAGATACCTACTCTTATGCAGACAGGAAGCCAGTACGGGATGAAAACAATGGATAAATCACTTAAGGAATTATTCAGGACCGGAATGATCTCTATGGATGTGGCCCTTTCTAAGGTAAAGAATCCTGAGGAATTCAAACAACTATGAAATTATCCGGAAACGCTATAAACCTGGGCGACAACATAAATACTGATTTTATAATTTCAGGCCGTTATAAGTTTGCTATTACTGATATGAAAGAGCTTGCAAAGCATATAATGGAAGATATTGACCCGGATTTTCCAAAGAAGATCGTGCCGGGTAAAAGCATACTTGTGGCCGGCAAAAACTTCGGTATGGGTTCATCAAGAGAGCAGGCCCCTCTGGTAATAAAGGAGTCCGGAATAACCGCCGTAATGGCTAAATCTTTTGCGCGTATTTTTTACCGTAATGGCTTCAATATCGGATTGCCGCTGATTGAGACGGATACAGACAGAATACGGGAAAAAGACTCAATTGAAATTGATTTATCTAAAGGAATAGTTAAAAATCTCACCCAGGGATTTGAATTATCTGTAAAGCCTTTACCGGACTTTATGCAAAATATACTGAGTAATGGCGGAATAGTAAGTTATTTTAAAAAGTTCAACTCTTTACCGGAAATAAAATAATGGCTTATAAAATCACTCTCATACCCGGTGACGGGATCGGCCCCGAAGTGGCTTTGGCGGCGCAAAGATGCGTTGATGCAACCGGTGTTAAAATTGAATGGGAAATTGAGAATGCCGGAGAAGAAACGCTAAAATCGCAAGGAAGTATCCTTCCTGACAGCGTCTTAGATTCAATACGCAGGAACAAAATAGCTTTGAAGGGTCCGATAATCACTCCGGTGGGCACGGGATTCCGTTCTGTAAATGTAGCAATAAGGCAAAGTTTAGGGTTGTTTGCCTGTGTACGGCCGGCAAAATCATATAAGGGTGTAAAAAGTAAATTTGATAATATCGATCTGGTTATAATAAGAGAGAATACTGAGGATTTGTATGCCGGTATTGAATTTGAAGCCTGTAAACCCTATACTGAAGAATTAATAAGCCTTATACAGAAGAATTCCGGTAAAAAAATCACCAAGGGATCAGCAATAAGCATTAAACCGATTTCAAAGGAGGCATCAGAAAGAATCGTTGAATACGCCTTCGAATATGCGCTTGCCAATAACAGAAAAAAGGTTACCGCGGTACACAAAGCAAATATTATGAAGTTTACCGACGGTTTATTCTTAAAAACAGCGATAGAGGTAGCTAAGAGATACGCAAACAAAATAGAGTTTGAAAATGCTATTGTAGATAACATGTCAATGCAGTTGGTGCAAAGGCCGCATAATTATGATGTCATAGTTTTGCCTAATTTGTATGGTGATATTATTTCCGACCTGTGCGCAGGATTAATCGGCGGACTTGGAATCGCTCCTGGCGCAAATATCGGAAATGATATGGCAGTATTTGAGGCCGTACACGGCTCTGCGCCAAAATATAAAGGCTTAAACAAAGTAAATCCTACTGCCATGATCCTATCCGCAGTACTCATGCTCAAACATATGGGAGAATCAAAAGCGGCTTTTGCGCTTGAGAAAGCCGTTAAAGATATTATCTCCGAGGGCAAATATGTGACTTACGATTTAAAACCTGACCGTAATGACCCTACAGCTGTGGGAACACAGGAGATGGCGGATGCGGTTATAAAGAAGTTAAAAAAAGTTAGATGAGGTTGCGTAAAGTTACAGAATCTTCATTAGCCAATAATCAATGAAAATCTCAATTATCGGTTCCGGAAATGTAGGCAGTCTTTCTGCGATGCGCATAGCTCAGGAATTGCCCGATGCAGAAATCGCTTTGATTGATATCGTTAAAGGCATAGCAAAGGGTAAGTCTCTTGACCTCATGGATGCCCGCAGTTTATTAAAGCTGCATTATAACGTAGATGGTTCGGAAGACCTGGATATTGCATCGGGCTCAGATATAATTGTTATAACCGCAGGGCTAGCACGTAAACCCGGGATGCTAAGAGAAGAATTATTCCGGAAAAACGCAGATATTGTTAGTGATCTCTGCAGTAAAATTAAGAAGATATCTAAAGATGCTGTAGTCATAATAGTTACCAATCCACTGGATTTAATGACCATGATTGCCCTTAAATCTACGGGTTTTGACCCGGAAAGGGTGCTGGGCATGGGGATTTCGTTAGACGCATCAAGATTTGCAAATCTAATCAGCCTTGAGCTGAATATTCCTGTTTATGAAATAGAGCCGGTAGTAATAGGTGTTCACGGTGAAGGGATGCTTCCCCTGGGCAGCCTGACCTCTATAAAAGGGATACCTTTGCCAAATTTCCTTGATGAAGAAAAAATTAAAGAATTGTCGGTCAGAACTATTCAGCGCGGCAAAGAAATAGTTGATCATCTAGGCTCAGGGAGCGCCTTCTTTGCGCCATCTGCTGCAATCGCATCGCTTGTCAAGTCTGTGGCTAAGGATGAAAAAAGAATCATAGGTGTATCGGCATATTTAAACGGCCAATACGGATTAAAAGATATCTGTTTAGGTGTACCTTGCCGCATAGGTAAAAAAGGCATAGAGCAGATCCTCGAGCTACAATTAACAAAAGAAGAAAAAGAGCAGTTATATAAGTCGGCGCAATCATTAGGATCGTTAAATAAACTAAAAAGCGGATGAATATGTTACATGAAGTTAGTGGCTGTTGCTTCTGGCAACCTCATGTAACCTTATAATTATGCCTTATGACCTTATAGTTATAGGCTCAGGATGGGCCGGCTTTAACGCAGCGGTAAAGGCAAAAGACTCTGGACTTAATGTAGTATTATTTGAGAAAGCAGAGTTGGGCGGAATATGCCTCAATAAAGGTTGTATACCTACCAAAACATTAATTCAGACAGCAAAGAAATTCTCCCTCATAAAAAAATCTGCTTCTTTTGGCATAAATGTTGATAATCCGATCCTGAATCACCCCAAAGTTATTGACCGGAAGAATAAAATTATTGAGCAGCTTAAATCTGCTATGAAAAACAGGTTAAGCGGTATTGAATTTGTAAATTCTCAAGCAAAAATCGTATCATCCGGCATAGTTGTTGATGATAAAGGAAACAAATTTGAGACAAAGTATATTTTAATCGCTACCGGTTCGGCCCCGGTAGAATTGCCTGGATTAAGATTTGACGCCAAGAGAATTATATCCAGCGATGAAGCGCTTGACCTAAGCGAGATCCCCGCAAAAATTCTCATTATCGGGGCAGGGGTAATCGGCTGTGAATTCGCTAATTTATTTTCTATCTTCGGTTCGTTTGTAACATTAATTGATAAGATGCCCCAGATCTTGCCAGGAGAAGACAGCGACATAGCAAAGAAACTCGAGCAGTCTTTTAAAAAAAGAGGGATAAGAGTATTCACTAATGCTGATTTTTCATCTTTAAACCTTGCTGAATTTGATAAAATACTGGTCTGTGTAGGGAGAAGACCCGTTATCGGAGGCCTGGGATTGGACAATATAGGGTTAAATACCGAAAATGGCTTTATTGTAACGGACAACTATCAAAGGACTAATATTAAAAATATATTAAGCGCTGGCGACTGCTCATCAAGAATAATGCTGGCTCATTATGCTGCTTACCAGGCCAATATAGCTGTTGATAATTTATCCCGGGACAATGTAAGATCAGATACTGAATTTATACCTGCCTGTATATTCACCGGCCCTGAAATTGCCAGTATCGGTATTAAAGAAAGCTTGCTTAGCCAGGAGCAAAGATCAAAGGTTGAAATCAAAAAGTTTGATTTTCTTGGTTCTTCCATGGCCCGCATAATGGATGAAACTGATGGCTTTGTAAAAATACTTATAGACAAACCCAGCGGTATTATAATCGGGGCTAGCATCATCGGAGCGAACGCTACTGAGTTGATCGGGATATTCACAGTAGCCGTTAACAGCAAACTGACCGTAGATAAACTGAAATCATATATATTTGCTCACCCTACTTTATCAGAGGCAATAATCGAAGCTCTATAATGGATTTTGATATATTAGACGCAGGGATAATTGATTTTTCTGCCGGGCTAACGCTTCAAAAAGAAATACATTTACGCGTAAAGAGCGGATTAAGCAAATCCGTGCTGATACTCTGCAGCCATAAACCAGTATTTACATCCGGCAGGAAGCTTAATTACGATAATATTATTATAAAGCAATCCGTTCTTAAACAGCTTAATATTGATATACTGCAGTCTGACAGGGGCGGCGACATCACCTACCATGGCCCCGGCCAAATCATAGCTTATCCCATATTCAACCTTAAATATGTAAAAAAAGATATACATCTATTTTTACGAAGCCTTGAGGATACTGTAATTGACCTGCTCAAAAGTTTTAATATACCAGGGGTTAAAAAACCCGGATTTACAGGAGTATGGGTTGGAAACAATAAGATCTGTTCGATAGGGATCGGTATACGGAACTGGATAACATTTCACGGCCTGGCGTTTAACGTAAAACACAGTGATTTAAAAAACTTCGAGTTTATCAAACCTTGCGGGCTGGACGTAAAAATGACTTCGCTTGAATCATTGCTTGAAAAAGAGGTTAATATGGATATAATAAAAACAAAGCTTATAACCAGTTTTAAAGATAATTTTCTGTTATTAAGGGAGGGTTTATATGACAAAGGTAATTTTGCCTGAGCTGGGAGAAAATATTACAAAAGCAACAGTTTCTTACTGGTATTTTAGTGAAGGCGACACTGTCAAAGAAAAAGATGATTTAGTAGAGTTGGCAACAGATAAAGCTACTTTTAATGTGCCTTCTCCTGTTAACGGTAAAATTTCCAAGATTTATTTTACCGAAGGAGATAATGTCAGTGTAGGAGAAGTGCTTGCAGAGATAAGTTAACAGGAAAAATAATGTCAAAAACAAAAGAAAAAAAGACAATAAAAGAAAAGGCTTATGAAGTTATAAGTAAGTCCGGGATTGCAGTAATACAGAAAATCTTCCCTGAATATTTTGCCAAACAGCCTTTAAGGCCTACCGATAGGTATATAGAATACAGCTTTGCCACTGAAAATCTTCCTTCGACCCCTGCTAAAATTCTTGATGTAGGCTGCGCCGGCAGCTTTTTCCCGCTTTTACTGGCGGGTTTTGGATATCAAACTTACGGACTGGATATAAGGGAGTATGCGATAACAAATAAGATAAGTTTCAAGAATTTTAATTTTGTTAAAGAAAGCGTGATAAAAACCAGTTTCCAGGACAATTTTTTTGATGCAATAACGGCAATCTCTACTCTTGAGCATATCGGTATTTCTGGAAGGCACGGAGAGAAAGAAGACCTGCAGGCTGATAAGAAGGCTCTGGCTGAAATGGTCAGGATACTAAAAAACCAGGGCACAATTATATTAACGATCCCTTTTGGTAAAGCTAAGATTATACGGCCATATGCCAGGATATATGATTCAAAACTTGTAGAAGAGCTTATCAAGCCCTTAAAAATAGTTAAAGATGCTTACTTTATGATTGATGAAAGCGGAGATTGGGCTGAATGCAGCCGTCAAAAAGCTGAAACTTTCGATGCTACAGAAGGCGAATACCCGCTTTGCCTGCTTAAACTCCTCAAATAGGACCGTTTCCTTCCAACCCTCTATCCCGCTAGGTGTTACAAAGGAAGTGTCCCCCTAAAGCATTCTTATTCAGTTAGAATATCATGTTTCCTTCGTCTACTAATGTGGAAGGAGGCAATATGACACAACATAAGCGCATATATTTTACATCAGCAATATACCACATTTGTATTAGGGGAAATAACCGTCAATATGTTTTGCGTACAGATGAAGATAAAATAATTTTCCTAAAAACGTTATCCAAATTTAAAGAAAGATTTGGGTTTAAGGTATATTCGCTTGTTTTGATGGACACGCATCCGCATCTAATTATAGAGCCCTCTTGCAATATAAACATTTCAAAAATAATGCATGCAATTGAACTTTCCTACAGCTTTAAATTCCGTGAAAAATACGGCTATACGGGACATGTTTGGCAAGGCAGATTTAAAAGTAACGTCATTACTGGCTACGATTATATACTTTCCTGCATTGAATACATCCATAATAATCCTGTAAGGGCAGGGATCGTTGTTAGCCCCAATGATTATCTATGGAGCAGCTATCATTTCTATCATAGTAAAACAAATCCTTTAGAAGGCTTGATTTGCTTAGATAAATTCACCGAATAAAGGCTAAAGAAAGCAGGACACTTCCTTTATAACACCTAGCGGGATAGAGGGTTGGAAGGAAACGGTCCATTGCGGTTGGATATGTCTTGACAACTTTAGATTTTGCCTGTATACATATAGTTACATAAAATATGCTAAAAGAGGTGGTAATATGGCAAAAAAAGATAAGGAAATCCTTACAGCAAAAGAAGTTGCAGATTATTTGAACTTGCATCCACTGACTGTGCATCGTTATGCTCGAGACGGCAGGATACCGGCGTTCAAAATCGGCGCTGACTGGCGGTTCCACAAAAAGTACATAGAAAAGTGGATTAAGGATAAACTGGAATATCATGAAAGCGGAAAAAAAGACAGGCGCAAAACAGAGGAAGAACGCGCAGAAAAAAGTCTTATATAAAAAATATGGTAACTATTGAAGCATCTTGCGTAATAAAGAAACCGAAAGAAAAAGTATTTGAAATACTTAGGGATATGGAATCATACCCTTCTTTTATGCGTGACGTTAAAAACCTTAAGGTCATTAAATCTCTATCCGATACCAAATTTATTACTTCATGGGAAACTGAGATTGAAGGCGCTCCGGTAAACTGGAAGGAAGAAGACAATATAGATGAACCTGCAGGAATAATTAAATTTAATATGGTCGAGGGTTACTACCAAAGCTATCAGGGGATTTGGCACGTAAAGGAATGGCATGACGGCAGCAAACTGACCTTAAAAGCTGATTTTGACTGGGGAATACCCATCCTGGAAGAGTATGTTGGTTCAGTCCTTAAGAAAAAAGCTGAGCGGGGGCTCACCGGTATGGTGCTGGCTATTAAGAATAAGGCGGAGAACTCAAATGTATGACTACACCCTCATAATCCATCCGACTAACGAAGAGCTGTTATATAAATATGAGCCGGGGATGAAAAATAAACCTCGGCCATTAGTAAAAAAGGTGTTGGAATGGATGCAGCCTTTTAAGGCTTCCGAAATCAGAGGGTTATATTCAGATTTAGGCAGGACAGCAAAAGGCGCACTCGTAATGTGCCCGCTGCTTATGGAACAGATGGTTTCCTTAAGCCCTACAAAAGTGATGAAGGCAGTCATTAACACACTTAAATTTGCAAGTTCGATTTCGCCTAAATTGATAGGGTTGACTGCTTATGCGGCATTCAGCGGCAATAAAGGAGCGGATTTAAAAAAGATCATTCCTTGCCCGATGACAACCGGCTCCAATTATACTCTTTCTACTATACCCGAAGCAATATTAAGAGGCGCTGATTTAATGGATATCCCCCTAGATGATACTTACATCCTGATCCTGGGAGGGACTTCAAGCGTCGGAAAGTACTGCCTTGATATACTTTCCCATTTCGTGCGCGGGACTTATGTCAGCGCGCACAATGTAGATAAATTAAATATTGCACTAGCCGGCATCCCCAAAGAAAAAAGAGCAAAAATACATAGTAAATTTGACATAAACTCCATTTTAAATAAAACTAAAATTATAATTGTTGCGACTAACCGCATACCTGCAGAATTTGATATAAGCAAGGTTGAGCCGGGCAGCCTTATCTTTGATGCTTCTTACCCGCGGCGCATCCTTCCGAGCATTCGCAACGACGTGCTGGTTATTGACGGAGTAACAGTTAAGCCTCCCGGAGACGTAAAATTCAATTTTGATTTTGGCCTTCCCGAAGGATTGTGTTATCCATGCATGGCCGAACCGATGATTTTGGCGCTGGAGAAGAAATTCGAGGATTATTCCCTGGGAAAAGATTTTGATGCTTTTAAGGTCAAAGAAATTTTGAGGCTTGGGGCAAAACACGGATTTGAAATTGACAGCCTCACAAGCAAGGAGAAACCGATATCTGACATTGAGATAAGCAGGATTAAGGCAAACATAAAGAAAAAATCTAAAAGCAGGATATTGCTTTGGAGATGAAATGAGGTCATTTGCGTTTATTATCCATCCCCGGACAATAAAATACCTTAAAAAAGGCTGGTTTTGGGATTTATTCAACCCTGCATTAAAAAAGACACCGATTTACAAAATTCTCAAGCCCAAAAGGATAATTTTTGGTTCACAGGATATCCTCAGCTACCTGGTTATCCCGTCCACACCGCCTAAAGACCTTCTCCTTCAGGGAGAAGCCTTGATTTTAAATTCTATCCTTTCCGATGAAGATATTTCTAAGAACTTAGATATAGAAATGATCGGCCTGGAGAGATACAACCTTGTCGAGTCTACCAGCGCAGTTACTTTGTTAAAAAAAGTACGCATGCCGATGACAACGGGCAATACTTTGCTCGCATGGTCGATTGTTGAATCTGTTTACAGGACTGTCAAGAGCAGGGGGATTGACCTTGCTAAAATGAAGTTTTCTGTAGTCGGGGCAGGTACGGCAGTAGGTAAGCTTTTTACAAAAAAAATAATTGATTTTACTTCTGACATAACGCTTAACGATACCGAGATTGAATCTGTCATCAGGCTGAAAACAGAACTTGCTTCCCAATATGGCGGGCTTACCGTAAATATAGAAGATAACCTTTCCGAATTAACCTCTGCGTCTGATGTAATCGTTGCTATCGGCAACGCGCCATTAAGCACAATCATTAATCTTGATATTCCAAAACCCGGCTGTATAATCTTTGATGCCTCTGCGCCGTTTTGCATGGTTAATAACAAAAAATTAAGAAATGACATCACTATTATAAGGACGGGATTGATTAAGCTGCCTTTCGAGGCAGATATTTTTATTAATAAATGCCTGCCTAGAAATGTCGTGAACGCGCCTTTTGCCGAAACGCTTTTGCTGGCAAAAGAATCAAGATTCAATAATTATTCTTTAGGTGATAATATCAACCCTGACAACCTTGAAGAAATAGCCAATATAGCTGCTAAATACGGCTTTGAGACCTGGCTGCCGGAAGCGCCGGTAATATAATTTATAAATGGAGAATATAGAAAACATACTTAAAAATATCCGTGATTTTGGGCTTTACCCTGATATCAGTTTAATATCCGGCTCACCAACATCATTAGAAGTTGTCGCTAACGGTAAAAAAGTGCTGATTTTCTGCTCAAATGATTATTTAGGCCTGGCCAATAGCGAGCTTCTAAAAAAGGCAGCAAAGGAAGCAATTGACAAATACGGAGTTGGCTCCGGTGGTTCGCGGCTTGTTTCCGGGAATACCGATATCCAGGTAGAGCTTGAAAAGGCAATAGCAGATTTTAAGAATAGCAAATCCGCAATAACTTTTTCTACCGGTTATATGGCAAATACCGGAACAATTCCTGCAGTAATGGATGCTGTAAGCGGCCTTCATAAGATAGCAGGCAGGCTGATACCAGCTCCTTTCCAGGGGAAAAGAATAATCTTAAGCGATGAATTAAACCACGCAAGTATAATTGACGGCTGCAGGCTAAGCCATGCCCAAATCGTTGTATATAAACATAAGGACATGAAGGACCTCGAAGGAAAACTTAAGAAATTAAAAAAAATACGGAAAATGATCGTTACTGACGGTGTATTCAGCATGGACGGTGACATCGCTCCGTTGCCGGGAATTGTTGAGCTTGCGAAAAAATATAATTCAATTGTTATGGTAGATGATGCGCACGCATCCGGAGTTTTGGGTAAAAACGGCAGGGGAACTGCCGAGCATTTTGGGCTTGATGAAAACGATATTGATATCACAATGGGGACTTTCACTAAATCGTTTGGCGGTGTAGGCGGATTTGTTTGCGGCACAAAAGCCCTGATTGATTATTTAAGAATAAGCGCGCGTTCCTATATTTTTTCTGCGCCAATACCACCTTCAATCGCTGCTGCCCTGATTGCAGCTGTAAAAGAAGCAAAAAATAATCATTCTCTTAGAGAAAACCTATGGTCAAATGTCAGCTATCTTAAAACTAATCTGACAAAATCAGGGTTTGATACGCTTAACAGCGAAACCCAAATCATCCCGGTTTTAATAGGAAAAGAAGAAAAAGCAATAGAGTTTTCTAAAAAGTTACTTGAAAACGGAATTTTGGCACCATGCGTGCGCTGGCCAGCAGTACCCTGGGGAAAAGCCAGATTAAGGCTCACAGTCAAAGCAACACATACAAAAGAACAGATAGATTGTTTGATTGATCTAATGATTAAGTTAAAAAACAATTTAAAAGGAGACTGAAGGTGAAAAATTTAAAAGTAGATCTGGATTCGTTCAAGATAAATGTTGAAAAAAAAGTAAAAGTTAGAGATTTACTAATTGATATCCCTATTAAATATAAGTGCGAAGCTATCAATGCCTTATTTACAATATCATCAAAAACAGCTGCTGAAATTATTGGTACAAAAAAGCTAAAACCACTTGTACTATTACCCGGACGAAGCCTAATGTGTATTACAATATTGAATTTTTATGATACACCGGTCGGCCGCTTTACTGAATTGACTTTTTCGCTCATTGTTGGCCATGCAACTAAGTTTAACATTCCTTTTATATCCTTTCCCATAAAATATGTGACAAAAAAATTCGGATTCATCCCTATTTCGGTAGCCCAAAGTACTGATTTGGCAATTGAGCATGGCAATATAATTACAGGTTATCCTCATTATAAACAGTTAACGGTGGCAAATTTTGCTAAAACTGACAAATTTATTGAAGTAGATGCTTACTCTAACAATGAGTGGATATTAAAGTTCAAAATAAAAAAACCATTAAAAGAAAAAGTTAAATATGAGTACCACACAACATATTCTCTTAAAGATATGAAGGTATCAAAAATAAAATTGGAAACTTTTGGAGTTTTTGGCGATTCAAAAGCTGTTGAATTCAAGCTTGGTGACCAAGAACTATCAAAATTGTTAAAAAACTTAAAAATATCAAAAAAACCATTATATACAAGATATTATCGTGATACTTTAAAGATTATTGGATCGCCTAAATATTTGGAAGACTTATGATTATTATTTTCATTGCTTTTTCTCTTTTATTAATTCCAGTACTATTAATAGTTTTAAATATATTCTACCCTGAGGCAAGAGGAGGAATAATTTTTAGTATTTTTGCAGTATTGATTATGTTTGAGAGAGTATGGGAAACTTTTTTTACAACTAAGGAAACAAACAAATATAAGTACAAAGGTGACTGGACAATGGTAGTTACTTCAATTATGTACTTAGTTACATGTTTAGTTGTAATAGCTGAGTTTTTTGTCACTAACGGTATTAAGTATTTCGCGGTTAGTATGTTCGGAATCTCAGTATTTATTTTAGCAGGGGTAATCAGATATTGGTCTGTCAAAAGTTTAGGGGAACATTGGAAGATACATTTAGTAAATGAAGATGAATCTGAAATAAAATACTCTTGTGTTAAAACTGGTCCCTATAGTTTTATAAGGCATCCGATTTATTTAGGAATTATTTTTGAGTTAATAGGCATATCGTTGATTGCCAATGCATTTTACGCGCTTTTTATAATTATATTTATTAATACGCCATTGTATATAATTAGAGCTATTTATGAGGAAAAATTGTCTTTTATCAAGTTTGGTGATGAGTATTTGCACTACAAAAAGACCGTACCAATGATTATACCTTTTCTTCAATTTTGTAGGAGAAATAGTAATTGATAGCAAAACTTTATTTTAACACAATAACTTTATTAGGATTCTTTACTGTTTTTGGCATTGGTATTCTGGTTTATTTAAGAAACCGTAAAAGTGTTGTCAATAATGCCTGGGCAATGCTATGTATCAATGCTTCGTTTTGGAGTGTTTTTTATTTTTTAGCCATAAATTCTGATAATAAGCAAGCGAGCTTTATAATTCTTAAGTTTGTTGAAATCTCTGGCATGCTTGTTGCATTTTTATGGTTACGCTTTATAATTGTATTTCTTGAGTTACAAAAACTCAGCAGAATTAAACTTATTTTTAATATTGTCTTAATACTCAGTTCGATAATTTTCTTACTAAACTTTACTCCACTATATATAAAAGATTTAACGTCAAAATCAATATTCCAATACTACATAGTGCCTGGCATTGGATATTATTTATTTGCTATCTATTTTTCTCTTATTGTTCTTTACGGATTAAATTTACTATCGAGGGAATATAAAAAAACAACCGCTTTTAAAGCAAATCAAATAAAATATATATTTTTGGCCTCAGTTATGGGATTTACTGGAGGAGGTAGCACTTTTTTGCTTTCTTTTAATATAAATTTCCCACCTTATCCATTAATACTATTTACAACTTTCCCTCTTATTATCTCATATGCAATTCTCAAATACCGTCTAATGGATATCCGGGTTGCTATCAGCAGGACCGGAACATTTATCGCTGTTTATACAATAGTCCTTGGTTTACCTTTTGCGCTTGTAGTCTGGTTCAGGACATGGCTGATAACAAATTTAGGTACGCGCTGGTGGATTGCGCCATTAGGTTTAATGGCAGGCTTGGCAACAGTCGGGCCGTTTATCTACATTTATTTGGAAAGAAAAGCCGAAGCAAGGCTTTTAAGAGAGCAGAAAAGATACCAGGATGTATTAAAGCAGGCTTCGGTTGGCATGACCCGTATCCGAAACTTAAGAAAGCTCCTTGACCTGATAACGCACATAGTAACTAAAACCGTAAAAATCTCTTACGCCGCCATTTATCTTTATAACCAGGAAAGCGATGAATACATGCTACAGGTAAGCAGAGATAAGGGCCGCATCCCCATTCCAAAATTAAGTTCCGATAATCCGCTCGTCAACTGGATAGTTTTCAGGAGGCAGCCATTAATATACGACGAAATCAAACGCAAGATGCTTGATACAAACGATATTACCTATGCGCATCTGGAAGAAAATATGCGCCTTTTAACAGCCACTGTAATCATTCCCAGCTTCCTTGAGGATAAATTTATCGGTTTTGTCGTGCTTGGAGATAAGATGTCCGGCGAAATATACACTCATGATGACTTAAATGTTTTCCAGGTATTGGCTAGCCAGGCTGCTTTGGCTATTGAGAACGCCCAATTCTACGAGGAAACAAAAGAGATGCAGGAACAGGTTGCCCAGGCTGAGAAAATGGCGACAATCGGAACCATGGCAGACGGGCTTTCTCATCAAATAAACAACAGGTTTTATGCTTTATCCCTTATTGCCGGGGATACGATTGATACTATAAAGTTAACAGATACGGCTAACTGCACACCGGAAGTCCGGGAGATGATAAAAAGCGTAGGACATGCCCTTGAAAGGATCCAGGCCAACGTCATGCAGGGAGGCGAAGTTGTAAAAGGCATGCTTAAATATACCCGTAAGGGAGAAGATAATTTTGGTGAGCTGACCATTGACCAGATTTTAGATGCTACGCTTGATATGATACAGTTTAAAATCAAGCTTTCAGAAATTGACATTATCCGTAACTACAGTAAAGATACTCCTAAAATAAAAGGTAATCTTGTACAGCTTCAGGAAGCATTTTTTAACTTCATCGATAATGCTTATGATGCCACGAACGAACGCAAAGCTGCCCTGAATGAGCCAAACTATAGGGGAAGACTGACTATAAGCGCTAAGCCTAAGGATGATTTCCTTGAAATGATCATCGAGGATAACGGCATGGGGGTAAAAGAAGACAACATTAAGAAGGTATTTACCCCGTTTTTTACTACAAAAACTTCATCGCGCAAAGGCACAGGGCTTGGCTTGTATGTTATCAAAAAGATTATAACCGACACTCATAAAGGCAGGATTGCTTTTGAATCTTCTTATAAGGTCGGAACGCGTTTCATACTTGAGTTACCAATTGCAACAGCAGAGTAAAAGTCTTAACCAATCAACTATGTACCATGAACTATTCTATTTCTACTTGTTTGAGCGTATTTGTTATGATAAGATTGTTTCGGTTTCCGGGATAAGTTTAAATAAGCGAGGATAAGATGCCAAGGCTTTTAATAGTAGATGATGAATTGGACGTAAGGGAATTTGCCGCCAATTTTTTTAAGAAAAGAAAAATTGACGTCGGGATTGCAGCAAGCGGTGAAGAGGCTTTAAAAATCGTCTCTGAAGCGCCGCCCCAGCTGATCCTGCTCGATATTAAAATGGAAGGCATTGACGGCATAGAAACGCTCAAGCAAATAAAAAAAATCAATCCTTCCACTAAAGTAATCATGGTAACCGGCAAAAAGCCTGACGAAGAAGAATCATTCAATAAATGTAAGGAATTTGGCGCAACTGATTATATCCATAAGCCCCTAAGGCTGGAAGAATTGGAAAAAGTTGTTTTAAAAGAATTATCCTAAGTCACCCCCATAAAAATGGCTTTAGATTATAAGAGAGAATTGGAAGAAGCAGCAAGGAATATGATCCTTGTGCATGAGCCTGAGCTTCTTCTCAAGCTGATCATCCGCATGCTTGTCCAAAAAGTAAGCGTCAGCCATGCGGGGATCTTGCTGCATGTTAAAGATAAAGACAGCTATGTTTTAACCGTTTCCCGCGGCCCTGCCGGAATAAAAATACCGGAAGGCTTTGCCCGCCTTGATTCCGATAATCCGTTGATCAAATTTTTTATAAACAGGGAAGACAAAAAAATATTCAATAACGGCTCATTAGTTTATAGCGAAGCGAAAGATGCTGTCCTGGGCAATGAGCTTGATTTTACGAGCAAAGAGCTTTTAAACAGCGCCTTATATCAGATGGAGATATTTGAAGCTGTTGCCTGTATCCCGAGCTACTACAGGGATGAACTGCTCGGCATCCTGCTGCTTGGCCATAAAAAAGACGGTAAAGAGTTCTCCCGCGATGAGCTAAGTTTTTTTAGCGCTTTGGCTTCAGATGTTGCCATGGCTATCAGGAATGCCCAGCTTTTTAAAGAATTAGAGCTTCAGCTGCAGAGAGAAAAACGGCTGTTTATACATACGACTATTGCGCTTGCCGCAGCAATCGACGCTAAAGACCACTACACCCACGGGCACACTGAGCGCGTCAGCAGTATTTGCCTTGAGATTGCACGCAAGCTTATGGAAAAAAGCTATTTCAGAATTGATGATAAATTTATTGAAAATCTGCATATTGCAAGCCTCTTGCATGACATCGGTAAAATAGGCATCCCGGAATCTATTTTAAATAAAAAGGGTCCTCTGGATGATGACGAAAGAAAAGTCATTAAATCGCATCCTGTTGTCGGTGTTAACATCCTCATCCCGATAAGAGAGCTTGAAGATGCTATTTTGGGAGTCAAATACCATCATGAACGCTATGACGGTACCGGATATCCCGAGGGATTAAAAGGAGAAGAAATTCCTTTGATAGCTGCAATTATTTCCGTGGCAGATTCTTTTGATGCCATGACCACAAACAGGCCGTATCACGAAGGCCTGACTAACGAAGAGGCAGTAAAAGAGATTGAGACCTTGGCAGGCAAGCAATTTCACCCCCAAATATCCGCTGTATTTACCGAGCTTTATAAGGAAGGAAAAATCTGATAATGCCGGCAAAAAGAATCATCTTGATGTATATCTCCGAGGTGTCAGGGCACCGCTGCGCGACAGAGGCTATAGAAAAGTCTATAAAACGGCTTGAGCCGGAAACTGAAATATTGAATATAAACGCTTTTAACTACACCAATCCCATATCAGAAAAGGTAGTTAACCGCCTTTATATGGCGATAATAAAGAGGACCCCGGCAATCTGGAGTTATTTATACGACAACCAAAAGATTGCAAAAAGCATATCCAGGATAAAAGAGTCGATACATAAGTTCAATTCGCCTAAGCTGGAAAAGCTTTTTAACAGCTTCAAACCGGATGCGGTTGTCTGCTCCCAGGCTTTTCCATGCGGCATGGTAGCAGACTATAAAAAGGTAACGCATTCTTCAATACCTCTTATAGCCGTACTTACAGATTATATACCTCATGCTTATTGGGTTTATGACGACGTCAACACCTATATAACGCCTTCCGAAGAGGTATCCATACGCCTTATGCAAAAAGGAGTCCCGCATTCAAAAATAAAGCCCTTTGGAATACCTTTTGACCCTGATTTCAACCGGCCTGTAAACAAAGACCAGGTATTTAGCAAACTCGGGCTTAAGAGCAATAAATTTACTGCCCTTATTATGGGCGGAGGCCAGGGCCTCGGACCTGTTAAAAGCATAATATCATCTCTTGAACATGTAAATCAAGATATACAGGAAATTATCGTAACAGGGACTAACAAGAAGCTCTACCGGACAATAAAGAAAAAACTTAACAAATACCGTAAAAAAGTCGTTTTATTCGGGTACGCAAACAATATAAACGAACTGATGAGTATTGCAGATGTATTAATAACAAAACCCGGGGGCATAACAACTGCTGAAGCCTTATCCAAGCATATTCCGATGATAATCGTTCATCCCATCCCCGGGCAAGAGGCTTCCAACACAGCTTATTTAACCGAACATAAAGCAGCTATTAAGATTGATAAAGCAAACAGAATAAACCTTGCAGTCGAAGAGCTGATTGCATCGCCTGAAAAACTTAAGGAACTTGCAAACGCAGCTAAAAAGATATCTAAACCTGAGTCGAGCATGAATATCGCAAGACACATATTAAGCCTTTGTAATGTTTAATTATATATTTTACCGCATCGGTCAATTCATCGCCCTGTTTCTGCCTTTAAAAGTCGCTTATAAGTTTGCAGTATTTGTCTCGGATGTGCATTATATCTTTGCTAATATAGACAGAAAAAATGTCACCAGGAATTTGAAGGTGATCTTTCCGGATAAAACTGACAGGGAAATTTCCGTGATACGCAGAGAAATGTTCAGGAACTTTGCAAAATACCTTGTTGATTTTTTCCGCTTTCCGAAACTCAACCGCCAATATATAGAAAAAAACATAAAAATAATCAATATTGAAAATTTTGACGAGGCAATTAAGAGAAAAAAGGGGGCAATAGTCCTGACGGCGCATTTAGGGAACTGGGAATTAGGCGGGGTAGTTACTGCGCTTATGGGCTATCCTTTGTATGCGGTCGCGCTTGAGCATAAGCATAAAAGAGTAAATGATTTTTTTAATTTCCAGCGCGAGAGCAAAGGGATGAGGGTTATCCCTCTTAAAAAAGCAGTCAGGCAATCGCTTAATGCCTTAAGGGGCAATAACCTGCTTGCTCTTGTCGGAGACAGGGATTTTACAGGAAAAGGCATACCTGTAGAGTTTTTTAATAAACAGGCTTGCCTACCCGAAGGTCCGGCTGCGCTTTCCCTGCGTACCGGGGCAGTAATAATACCCGGTTTTATGGTTAGGAACCCCAATGACAGTTTTACCTTAACTATCGAGAAACCAATTGAGTATGCCGCAACCGGCGATAACGCAGTTGATATAAAAAATATAATCAATATTTATAAATCATTATTCGAGAAATTTATTCGAAAATACCCCGAGCAGTGGTATATGTTCAGGTACTTCTGGAAAGATGAAGACCGCTTATAGGATTTGTGTAATCATACCTACATATAACGAGGAAAAGGTTATTGCCAGACTATTAAAAAGAATAACCTATCCCGGGATAAGCGTGTTAGTAATAGATGACGGCTCAACCGATAATACCTACCAGCTGGCAATGCAGGCAGGCGTAACTGTCTTGCACAATGAAGTAAACCAGGGGAAAGGCGCTTCGCTGATTAAAGGGTTTGAATATGCCCTAAACGGCAATTTCGATGCCGTGATAACCATGGACGGCGACGGCCAACACCTTCCGGAAGAAATTCCACATTTTGTCAAAGCTTTGGAACATAACTACGACTTGATCATCGGCAACAGGCTGATCAACAGGAAGAATATGCCTCTTATCAGATTAGCCACAAACAGGTTTATGTCATGGCTTCTTTCGCTGATAGCAAGGCAGAAAATACCTGATACGCAATGCGGTTTCAGGCTGATAAAGAAAAGGTTGTTGGAAAAAATATCTTTTAGTACAAAGAAATACGAAACTGAGTCGGAGATTATAATAAAGGCGGCGCGTTTAGGTTTTAAAATCGGCTCAATACCGGTAACTACTGTTTATTCGGGAGAAAAAAGCAATATTAACCCTTTTATTGACACGGTCAGGTTTATTAAATTTATCTGGAGAGAGTTATGGATTGGGAAAAATTAAGGGCCAGGATGGTTGAAGAGCAGCTTATAAACCGCGGGATAAATAATGAGCGGGTGCTCGATGCTTTTTATAAAGTGGCGCGGCATGAATTTGTGCCCGATGATGTTAAAGACAGCGCATATGCAGATTCGCCGCTGCCTATAGGCAATGACCAAACTATATCGCAGCCTTACATGGTAGCGCTTATGACAAGCTGCCTTGACCTTGCAGGGGACGAGAAAATCCTGGAAATCGGGACAGGTTCAGGGTATCAAGCGGCTATACTTTCCCAGCTGGCCAAAGAAGTTTTTACGGTTGAGCGTATTGGTGTATTAGCTGAGCGGGCAACACAGGTATTTAAAAAACTCAACATTGATAATATTAAAGTAAAGATCGATGACGGGACTTTAGGGTGGCCTGAGAATGCTCCCTTTGACAGGATAATAATCACTGCGGCCGCGCCACGGGTTCCGCTGCCTTTAGGTGAACAACTTAAAGAAGGCGGAAGGCTCATTATTCCCATTGGGGATAATTTCAGGCAAACCCTAATTTCTTTTGAGAAAATTTACGGAGCGCTTAAGTCCACCGAAGTTTGCGCTTGCGTATTTGTCCCCCTGGTAGGTAAATACGGGATGATTAAGGAAGATCGTTTCTCCTGCTAAGGGAACACTTCTCGCCTGCCGAAAGCAGGCGAGTTCATAGTTCACAGATCACAAATAAAAACAAAGAAATAACATTCCTGATGAGCAGGATAAGCGGTCCTAAAAGAACATGACTAATGAAATAAAAGTACTTATTTTAGCGGCTTTGCCGGTATCTGAATTAAGGGGAGCTATACCATTAGGGCTATCTTTTAATCTTCCCCTGATTAAAGTGTTCTGGATATCTATAATAGGAAACTTATTGCCTGTTATACCTCTACTGTTGCTATTAGAGCCTGTATCGGCAAGATTGCGTAAATTTGCGTTATGGAAGAATTTCTTTGACTGGCTCTTTGAGCGGACAAAAAAGAAGTCTGAACTTATACAGAAGTATGAATCCATCGGCCTCATGTTGTTTGTCGCCGTGCCGCTTCCTATGACAGGGGCATGGACAGGGGCAATCGCCGCATCTTTATTTAAGATAAGGTTTAAATACGCTTTTATCTCCATTGCCGCCGGGGTTTTAATAGCCGGCGTAATAGTCTCAATATTATGCACGCTTGGAATATCAGGATATAAAATTTTAACAAAATGATACAAGTATATACCGGAAATGGAAAAGGAAAAACTACGGCAGCGCTCGGGCTTGCGTTACGTGCCAGCGGAGCAGGGAAAAAAGTTTACTTCTGTCAATTTCTTAAAGGCAGGGCCTGCAGCGAGATTAAAGCGTTAAAGAAACACAAAAATATCAAGGTTGAGCAATTCGGCAGCAGATGTTTTGTGTGCAGGCAGCCATCGCAGAAAGATATAGATTTTACAAAAAAGGGGATTGACGCCGTAAAAAAGGCTGTAAATAAAAAGTGCTACGATGTGATCATACTGGATGAAATTAACGTCGCCATAAACCTGGGGCTAATCCGCATTACCGATGTATTAAGCTGTATTAACAACGTGCCCAAAGATTGCGAAATCATCCTTACCGGCCGCTATGCGCATCCCAAAATAATAAAAGCCGCTGACTTAGTAAGCGAAATCCGCGAAGTAAAACACTACTACAGCAAAGGCAAGAAAGCAAGAAGAGGCATCGAATACTGATATAATGAAGCGCCTTGGCCTATTAACATTAATATTGTCGTTCATTTTTTCATTCTGCAATGCCGAAGGCATAAGGATAATCTCTCTTTCTCCGGCAACTACGGAAATACTCTTCAGCCTTGGTTTAGGAAACAATATTATCGCCAATACGATTTGGTGCGATTACCCTGAACAGGCAAAACAGATTAAGAAGATAGGCACTTTTTCAGAACCCAACATAGAGATGATAGTGTCCATGAAACCGGATATTGTTTTTGCCACGGGTTTAGAGCAGGCGCCTGTGGTGAATAAATTACGGGCAATGGATATCAAAGTGTTTGTCAGTGACCCTGAAAATTTTCAAGAGTTGTTTAACTCAGTCATAGAGATAGGCAGGCTCACCGGAAAACAAAGCGAAGCAAAGAATCTTGTAGATAAGCTTAAAGAAAAACTGGACTTCATAGGGAAAAAAACTCAAAACATCCCTGATGAAAAGAAACCGAAAGTCTTTGTTGAGATATGGGGAGAGCCGTTAATGACAGCAGGAAAAGGCTCTATCATTGATGAGCTGATCGGGATTGCGGGAGGTTTGAATATCGCTCATGATACCCCAAAGCCATATTCCAGGTTTTCTTCAGAGGTTGTCATCGACCGTGACCCTGATTTTATAATATTAGGGTATATGGCGGGCAGTAATACTAAATATGATATTTCTAAAAGGATCGGCTGGAAGAATATAAAAGCAGTAAAAAACAACCATATCATAATGGATATGACCCCGGAAATGATTTTACGCCCGGGTCCAAGAATGGTAGAAGGCGCGGAATTCCTTCATAGTAAATTCTACGATGAAAGATAAAAAATCAATATTTATCGGCCTATTATTGTCATTACTGTTATTAGCGGCCTATCTTGGCTTAACCAACGGGGCAGTCAAAGTGGGCTTTAACCAGTTGCTCGCTAATCCTGAAATATTGAAATTAAGGTTATCAAGGATACTACTTGCGCTTATTGCAGGTTCGGGGCTAGCGGTGTCAGGTTTAATATTCCAGGCGATATTAAGAAACCCGCTGGCTGAGCCTTATGTTCTAGGCGTATCAAGCGGCGCAGGGCTGGGGGCTATAATAGGATTGTTGCTTGGAGTATCACTGATTTTCCTGCCTTTAATCGCTTTTATCGGAGCAGCAACCACCATGCTAATTGTTTATAACCTTGCTAAAATCAACGGTAAGATCTCTTCCCAGGGGCTGCTTTTATCCGGGGTGATTACAGGTGCTATTTTTTCAAGCCTGCTGCTGTTTTTTATTTCTGTCTCCACAAATGAGGGTATGCATAGCATAACCTGGTGGCTTTTGGGCAGCCTGCAGCTATTTGATTTCAAACTGCTTTATATTGTCGGAGTAATAGTATCTTGTGGTATTGCTATATCTTTATACCTTGCGCGCGACCTAAATGCCATAAGCCTTGGTGAAGAAGAGGCGCATCATCTCGGAATAAATGTAAACACAATAAGAAAGATATTATTTATAATAGCATCGATTATGACTGCAAGCATTGTATGCGTCTGCGGCATAATCGGCTTTATCGGCCTCATCATACCGCATGCAATCAGGTTCATATTCGGTTCAGACCACAGGACGCTGATACCGGTAAGCGCGGTTTCATCTGCTATATTTTTAATAATTGCCGATATAATAAGCAGGGTAATGCTTGCGCCGGTAGAGATTCCTATTGGCGTCATTACATCGGTCATCGGCGGGCCTGTTTTTATTTTATTGCTTAGGAAGAAACAGAAAATTACACTCTAAAAATGATTGAATTAAAAGGTATTACTGCCGGTTATCTCAAAAACGATGTCCTGCATGATATTTCTCTTAAGATAGAAGACGGCCAATTCACCGGCATTATCGGCCCAAACGGCTCTGGTAAATCCACTTTGCTCAGGGTAATAAGCAGATACATACAGCCCTCAGCGGGGAAAATCACTTATAAGGAGAAAGATCTTTTAAGCTTTAACCCCCACGAGTTAAGCTGTGAATTTGCTTTTGTGCCGCAAAGTATAGATATCAATTTCTCGTTTACCGTAATGGATATAGCCATGCTTGGCAGGATACCTTTTCTAAAACGCACACAATGGGAATCAAAGGCTGATTACGAGATCGCCGCTAAGGCGCTTGAGCTTACCGGAACCTATAAACTTAAAGATAGGTTTATCCATGAATTAAGCGCCGGTGAAAAACAAATGGTCATTATTGCCAAAGCGCTTACCCAAAAGCCAAAAGTTTTACTCCTGGACGAACCAACATCCCATCTTGATATAGGCCATCAGGTCCAGATGCTCAATCTGCTTAAACAGCTTAATAAAAATGAAAAGATAACAGTTGTTATAGTCTTGCATGACTTAAACCTTGCTAGTGAGTATTGCGATAAAATTGTCATGCTGCATGAAGGGATGGTCTCAAAGATCGGCCAGCCCGAAGAGGTATTGACTTATCAAAACATTGAGAATGTTTATAAGACTCTGGTTATCGTAAACAAAAACCCCATATCGGGAAAACCGCATGTACTGCTGGTTGCAAAAAATAAATATTGACAAAAGAAAATTTAAAAATAGAATAGAAGTAACAATTTGGAATTTTGAATAGGTAAAGGGAAGGCCGTGAAAATCGGCCACGGTCCCGCCGCTGTAAAGGGTAAAACAGCTGCAGATGCCACTGGTAATACCGGGAAGGCGCAGCCAATAGGTTAAACCCGTAGTCAGAAGACCTGCCTATATCAAAATGTAACGCCTCGCGGATAAGGGCTAAGTAAATAGGGTGCAACCCCCGCTCTTGATTTCACAAGAAAGTGCGGGGGTTTTTTATTTGTCCGGGAAAGGAGAAACAAATCAATGAAGGTTGCTTGCTCATGGAGCAGCGGCAAAGATAGCTGCCTGTCATTATTTAAGGCGCAACAGCAGGGATATAAAGTCGATTATTTATTCAACTTTATATCGGAAGAGTACAGGCGGGTCACTTTTCATGGCGCAAAAGCTGAGCTCGTTAAACTCCAGGCTGATTCTTTGGGTGTTGAATTAGTTCAGAAGACAACAAACGAGCGTAATTATGAAGAGGTATTTAGAAATACTCTTTCGGAACTCAAGTCTTATGGCGTCGGACAAATCATCAGGGGAGACATATACCTGCAGGATTTAAAAGACTGGGTGCAAAACATGTGCCAGGCCCAGGACTTAGGCGTAATATCTCCCATATGGCACCAGGATACAAAAAGCGTGCTTAATGAGCTGGTTGATTTTGGTTTTAAGGCCATTGTTACCAGCGCGCAGGCAAAAAAACTGCAAAAGGATTGGATCGGCCGGGTCATTGACAAGCAGTTTATTGCAGACATAGAAAAAATTTCCGATGTGGATATATGCGGGGAAATGGGTGAATTTCACTCTTTTGTATTTGACGGCCCAAATTTTAAAAACCGCATTGAAATAACAAAAACAGACAAATTGTTCATTAAAGAATACTGGTTCTTGGACATCCAGGAATACAAGATTATAGAAAAGGAGCAAAGAGTATGAAAAAAACATTGGTTTTATCAGCCGCTTTGATTTTTTTCGGCACAAACAGTTTTGCCGATAATATTGACCTTGATAAAATCGTAGTTACGCCTTTAAGGAACGAGCAGAGCATTAAAGGCACAACGCAGGCAGTCACTGTATTTACCCGCAGGGATATAGAAGAAAGCAAACAGACAAATATAAAAGATTTCATAAAAGAAACCGCAGGATTAGATATAGTGCAAACCGGAAGTTTCGGCGGCCCGGTTTCAGTATTCTTAAGGGGGACTAACTCAAATCACACAAAAATAATGATTGATAATGTGAGGATGTACGACCCGATTGCTACAAACGGGGCTTTTGACTTTGCCAACCTTAGCCTTGATAACGTTGAGAGGATAGAAATAGTCCGCGGAGCGCAAAGCACCCTTTACGGCTCGGACGCAATAGGAGGAGTAATAAATATAATAACCAGGAAAGGTAAAGGAAAGCCACAGAGCAGCTTTTCGGCTTCTTACGGCACTTATGATACCTTAAAAGAAGCATTTGATTCTTCAGGAAGGATCAATGATTTTTCTTATAGCGCAGGCATAATGCACTATAAAAGTCACGGCATATCCAGCCTTAAAAATACCTCGGAGAACGATCCGTATGAAAACCTGAATCTTTCTTTAAGGTTAGATTACGATATAAATAAGGATAATTCTATCGGCACAAGTTTCAGGCTCTCTGACTCAAGACATGAATATGATAACTCCATCGGGCTTAAAGACGACCCGGATATGCTTGCCAAGGAAAGGCAGTTGATGGTAACGACATTTATAAATAATAATATTACGGATATCTGGAAGCAAAAACTTCAGCTTTCATTTATGCAAAATTACCGCACGGATTCAAATGATAAGGATGCCATGTTCCCGGATGATTACCTTAGGGACTGGTATCTCGGTGAAAACCAGCAAATTGACTGGCAGCACACCTTAACGCCTGTTGACTTTGATACGATAACTTTCGGCCTTGACTGGCAGAGGGAAAAAGGGAATTATTATTACTATACTGATTACCTCGGCGGATCATCCGAAACTCACTTTCCTAAAGTTATAAGCAGGAACCGTGGTTATTATCTTCAAAACTCGTTTAACTTAAATGATAAATTTGTGTTAAATACCGGGCTAAGATTTGATAATCACTCCTATTTCGGAACAAAGGAAACCTATAAAATCGACTCTGCTTATACCTTTTGCTCAAAAACAAAGTTAAAAGGCATGTGGGCAACCGCATTCAAAGCTCCGACACTTTACCAGCTTCATGCTCTAAGCGACCCGTGGTTTGGGGGCGGCAATCCTAATCTTCAGCCTGAAGAGAGCCAGTCTTATGAAGTGGGTTTAGAACAGCCGGCGTTTAATGATAAATTGAATCTTGGATTCTCTTATTTCAGGACGCACATTAAGAACCTTATCGATGCAAAATATAACCCTGCGACATTTACCACAGCCCAATACTCTAATATCGGCAAAGCAAGGATATATGGTTTCGAAGCGGACGCCTCTTACAGGCCTTTTAAATCATTAAAGCTCGTCACCGGATACACCTGGCAGGACACTGAAGATAAAGCGACAGGGGATGAACTTTTAAGGAGGCCAAAAAACAAGGTGTATTTTAAGGTTGATTTTGAGCCTACCGATAAATTAGAAATGAATATAATCTCTCAATATACCGGCCACAGGCCGGATTCAGGCAACAGGCTGCTTAAATCCTATACCAAGCTTGATTTTATTTTGAACTATGAAATCTTTTCAGGCAAAGAATTGTTCTTCAGGGTTGATAATATTACTGACGAAAATTACGAAGAAGTAAAAAATTACGCCGAACCAGGGCGGACAGTAATGGGAGGAGTGAAAATCACCTTCTAAAACCAGGTCCGTTTCTCCCACTGACCACAGAAGTGCCCCCCGGGGGCACTTCTGTGATGGCTGACAGAAACGGACCTAAGCAACCATGAACTAATATATTGAATTATGCTGTCCTACGTGTTATTTTATTCTTATTATGCGACTCGATAAATTCCAGATAGCCCTTTTAATCTCCCTATTCTTGCATTCTGCTATTTTTATTCAAGCTAATTTCTTTCACAATAATCCTGCCAAAATAAAAGAGAAAGAAGTCGAGATTAATTACTTAAAAGAGATAAAACAGGTAAAAGAGAAGCAGTTGTTTAAGAGCGAACTTTTAGAGATGAAGGCGCCTAAAGCCGCTCCTGATAGCAGCTTGCTAAAGCCTATAATCGAGAAGGATAAATTTATACCCGGAAACAAAACGCCTGGCTTAACAGAGCCGGTATTCAAGAAACCTACATATGCAAAACCGGATATAATCTCTGTCAAAAAGAAGATATCCCTGCCTCCGATAGACCTTAATAAAATAGATAATCCCTCATACATATCTTACTACCAAATAGTAAGAGAAAGGATAAAACGCGCCGCTTACCAGAATTACAACGGCCAGGAAACGGGTGAAACACAGATCACTTTTATTATTGATGCTGACGGCACGCTTCGCGATGCCCGCCTGATTCAGGAAAAATCATCGGCCTCTCAATACTTAAAAAAGATCACCCTTGATAGTATTGATGAAGCATCACCTTTCCCGCCTTTTCCGAAAGAGCTTGATTACCCCCAGTTATCGTTTAATGTGGTTATTTCATTTGAGGTAGAGTAGATTAGTTCATAGTTGATAGTTCATAGTAAGCTAAGAGTAATAGGTCCGTTTCTGTCAGCCATCACAGAAGTGCCCCCGGGGGGCACTTCTGTGGTCAGTGGGAGAAACGGACCTGTACATATTGACAAGGTAGCCAAAGAGTGATAGTATTGCTTAAAAGGAGATGATAGTATGTCACAAGTTGAGATCAGAAAAGATGAATCGTTTGAGTCAGCCCTTCGCCGTTTCAAGAAGAAGATCGAGCAAGAAGGCATTCTAAGGGAGGTAAGAGACCGGAAACACTACGAAAAACCCAGTGAACGTAAAAGAAAGAAATCCAAGGTCAGAAGATAGAGATGTCCTTAGTTTTATCAACCTCGTGGAACGCCTTTCACCACAATAATGGAAGAAAGATCCTTTCAGAAATCACGCAGTTAGGTTTTAAGCGCGTTGAACTAAGCTTCAATTTAACAGAATCAATTTTTAAGGACATACTTAAAGAAACCAGGAATGACAGGATCTCCGTAAGCAGCCTGCATAATTACTGCCCAATACCAGGGATCCTTGAAAGAAAACACGCCCTGCCAGATGTATTTTCCATTGCTTCAACAAACGAGAGTGAAAGGCTCTCCGCTGTAAAATATACAAAACTTACTATCGATGCCGCTGACGAAATACGCGCAAGAGCCGTAGTCCTTCACTGCGGCAGGGTCGATATGGAGGATTCTACCAGGTCGCTTATAAACCTGCATTCCATCAACATGCAGGATACCAAAGAATATAGAGACCTCCGTGATAAAGCAATTAAAGAAAGAGAAAGCCTGCATAAACCTTTTCTTGACAACGCGCTAAAGAGCCTTGAAGAATTAAACGCTTATGCTAAATCAAGGAATATCCTGCTTGGGGTTGAAACAAGGTTCTATTTACGAGAGATACCCTCGCTAAGAGAGGTAGGGATAATTTTAGATAAATTCCAAGGGTCTAATATATATTACTGGCACGACACAGGGCATGCCCAAGTCATGGAAAACCTTGGTTTCATAAAACATATGGACTTCTTAGACCTTTACGGCACAAAGATGTTAGGTATTCATCTGCATGATGTAAACGGTTGCAAAGACCACCTTGCCCCGCTCAAGGGAAACCTTGATTTTAAGAAAATTGCTTCTTATATTAAGAATGATACGATCAAGGTGATTGAGGCTCACTATCCGGCTACTAAAAATGAAATTATAGATGCCAAAGAATTTTTAGAGGTCTTATTAGATGGTAAGCTCAATAGTTAGAAACCCGGTAGTCTCCGGCCAATTCTATCCGAATTCAGCAAATGAAATAAAGAAACAGCTTAATTCTTTTATAGCAGCTCCCGGGCAGATTTATGAAGCTATCGGATGCCTGATGCCTCACGCAGGCTATATTTATTCCGGGAAAGTCGCAACATTAACTGCTGCCAGTATGCACATAAAAGAAACTGTATTCCTGTTAGGCCCTAACCATACAGGCTACGGTAGCCCGTTCAGTATAATGGCTAAGGGGTCGTGGAAAACCCCTATGGGAGACGTTGAAATTGACGATGCTATTTCAAACAAACTCTTAGAGAACTGCAATCTGCTTACCGATGATGCATCAGCGCACATGTTCGAACACTCACTTGAAGTAGAGCTTCCGATACTGCAATTTTTTAATAAAAATTTCAAAATAATACCGATTACTATGTCTTCCGACGACATTAATGAGCTCAAGAAGGTAGGAGAGGCCATTGCAGGATGCATTAAATCATCCGGAGCCGAGCAAAAGTCATTAATAATCGCCAGTTCCGACCTCACTCATTACGAAGATATAGATTCTGCCCGGAAAAAAGACAATATTGCGATTGATTCCATATTAAAGTTGGATGAAAACGGCCTGATGAAGAACATAAAAGAATACGGTATAAGTATGTGCGGGTACATGCCGGCCATAACCATGATCTCCGCGGCAAAACTATTAAATGCGAAAAAAACAAAACTTATATCTTATACCACCAGCGCGGAAAATAGCGGTGACGAATCAAGCGTCGTAGGTTATGCGGGAATCGTTATATATTAGAATGGGGCTCCTCAGGCTTTAGTCCGAGGTTCTTTGGAGCGAAATACTGAGCGGACAAACTACATTCACACCTTGAAAGGTACGGTTTTGTTGCCGCCAGCGTATAAACCTTTAACTCAAATCAAATGAAAGGAGTTATTGATGGACGATTCAAATAAGAATGTAGATGAGAGCTGGAAAGAAAAAGCCAGCCAGGAGAAAGAAGAGCTGAAAAATAAAGAAAATTTTAAGCTGCCTGAACCTGACTTTAAATTCTTCGTAACCACTTTAGGTATACAGGCATCTATCGCCCTGGGCCTTATAGATAACCCTTCTACCTCAAAGAAGGAAGTTGACTTAAATCAGGCTAAATTTATAATTGATACTCTTAGCATGCTAAAAGATAAGACAAAAGGCAATCTTAATGAGGAGGAAACTAATCTCATCGAAAACGTTGTTTATGAGCTAAAGATCAACTACGCTTCCCAGGCACAGGGAGAAAATAAATGATAGATAAAGAACTTTTGGATATGCTTGCATGCCCTGCATGCGGTTCAGATGTTACGTTGAATAACGATAAAATCGTATGCAAGGGTTGCGGGAAAAAATATCCTGTTAAGAACGGTGTACCGGTTATGTTAGTTGACGAAGCAGAAGGATAATCTTATGAAAAAAATACTAGTTATTCATGGCCCAAATTTAAACCTGCTTGGCAAAAGAGAACCCGAGGTTTACGGAAGGGTGACCCTGGCTAAGATAAACAGCGAGCTTAAGAAAATAGCGGATAAAAATAAAATCGGTTTGATAATAAAACAATCTAACCACGAAGGCGAGATTGTAGACCTGATAGGAAAAAGCAAGCAAAAATTTAATGCAATTTTGATTAATCCTGCCGCCTATACCCATACCAGCGTAGCAATAAGAGATGCTATCGCCGGCTGTGGGCTGCCGGCGATTGAAGTCCACCTTTCTAATATTTACGCGAGGGAAGACTTCAGGCATAAATCCTTAATCAGCCCGGTTGCCAAAGGCACTATCATGGGTTTTGGGATGCATAGCTACATACTGGGCCTGAAAGCCATAATCAATCTCTTTAAATGAAAACAAGCTGCAGCAAAAGATTAAATAATATATACAAAAAACTGCGATTTGAGAAAGTCGGCGCTCTTTTGGTGACATCGAACTGCAATATTGAATACCTTACAGGCTATCCCAGCAGGGACTCTATGCTTCTGGCATCTGCTAAGGCAAATTGCTATTTCACCGATTCCAGATACACGCAGGAGGCGGCAGCTGCATTAAAAGGAATAGCAAAAATCATAGATATAAAAGGCAGGCTGTTTCCCGGCATAAAAGAATACTGTAACCAGCTTCAAATAAAGTCAGTCGGTTTTGAGAAAAATTATACAACGTACGGACAATACGAATCGCTTGTTAATGAATTCCAAAATGAGATCCGGCTTAAAGCAGTTGCCGGGTTAATAGAAAATGAAAGAATAATAAAAACTGAGACAGAGATTAGCCTTATAAGGGATGCCTTAGCTATAACCGGCAACGCCTTAAAATCCATAACAAAGGAACTTAAAGCCGGAAAAACCGAGCTAGAAATATCCGGTATAATAGAGCAGTTTATACGTTTTCATGGCGCAGAAAGCTCGAGTTTCAATATAATCGTTGCTTCTGGAAGCAACGCCAGCTACCCGCACCACATTACTTCAAGTTCAAAAATCAAGGCAAATCAACCTCTTCTGATAGATTTAGGGTCAAGATATAAAGGTTATAATTGCGACTTGACAAGGGTTTTCTTTTTGGGTAAAATAACTCCTCTTGTAAGAAAGGTTTATAAAATAGTACTTGAGGCTCAGGAATTAGCGATCAAGAAGGTCAGGCCAGGAATCAGTATAAAGGAAATAGATCAGGCAGCCCGCCAGCATATAGCCAATAATGGGTATGGCGGTTTTTTTGGGCACAGCTTAGGACACGGAGTGGGGC
Source organism: Candidatus Omnitrophota bacterium (assembly GCA_003598025.1). Taxonomy (NCBI): domain Bacteria; kingdom Pseudomonadati; phylum Candidatus Omnitrophota; species Candidatus Omnitrophota bacterium. The sequence goes on along the minus strand of QZKH01000003.1, from coordinate 177,908 downwards.
TAGAGGTCCACGAAGCGCCTAACATCACTGCCAATAACAAAATTCGCCTGCAGCCAGGCATGGTATTTACTATTGAACCCGGCATATACCTTCCCGGAAAATTCGGAATAAGAATAGAAGACATGGTTGTGGTTACCAAGAAAGGATGTGAGGTTTTAAGTGGCTCTATCGATAAATGACATAAAATCAGGCTTAACTATACTGGTAGACGGATTACCTTACCTGGTCACAGACGCCCAACACGTAAAACCAGGCAAGGGAGCGGCCTTTGTCCGCGTAAAAATAAAAAACTTGAAAAATGACCTGATCCAGGAGAGGACATTCAGGGGAGACGAAAAAATTGACCCCGCCTTTATTGAAGAAAGAAAACTGCAGTATCTATATTCTTCAGGCAATACTTACCATTTTATGGACCAGGAAAATTTTGAAGACATAGCCATATCTGAGGAAGTCGTCGGGCAAAAAAAGAAATTCCTTAAAGAAAACAGCGAATTAAACGCCTCTTTTTATGAAGGAGAGGTTCTCAATATAATTCTTCCTTTTTTTATTAATTTCTTAGTGACTCACACTGAACCGGGCATCAAAGGAGATACAGCCAAAAGCGGGACAAAACCTGCTACGATTGAGACTGGAGCAACTATACAAGTACCTCTCTTTGTTAATCCCGGGGATGTAATCAGGGTAGATACCCGGACCGGAGAATACATAGAGAGGGCATAGGATTCGAAAAGCATAAAAAAGGGGTAACTGATGAATATAAAAGAGATTAAAGAAATGATTAACCTGATGAATGAGAATTCCCTGATGGAGATGGAGATTGAAAAAGACGGGATGCGCATAAGGCTCAAAAAGAGTTCTCCCGCAGGAGAAAATATGCAATCCCAGATACTGATTGAGAAAGAAAGGATTGTACAGCCTGCCGCAAAGGCTGTTTCGGAAATAACGGAGAAGGAAAACCCTAACTCCATCGAAATAAAAGCACCCATGGTTGGCACATTCTACAGGGCACCATCACCGGAAGCCCCTCCTTATGTTGAGGTCGGACAGGTCATAGAGCCGGGGCAGGTTATTTGTATAATTGAAGCTATGAAACTTATGAATGAAATAAAATCCGAGATAAAAGGAAAAATCATAGAAATACTTGCAGATAATGCTGAGCCGGTTGAGTTTGGACAGCCGATGTTTTTGATAGAAGCGGTATAATATAAAAGTTAGAAGTACCCATACAGCATTAAGAACTATGTTTTCAAAAATATTAATAGCCAATCGCGGCGAAATAGCCTTAAGGATTATAAGGGCAGCTAAAGAACTGGGCATACGCACTGTAGCTGTATATTCAGAAGCTGACCGGGAATCCCTGCACGTTCGTTTTGCTGACGAAGCCATATGTATAGGGCAAGCTCAAAGTATTAACAGCTATCTTAATATTCCCGCCATAATAAGCGCAGCTGAAATCACGGATGTAGAAGCTATCCACCCAGGATATGGGTTTTTAGCTGAGAATGCACATTTTGCAGAGATCTGCGAATCATGCCAGATAACTTTCATCGGGCCATCTCCGGAAAGCATACGTATGATGGGAGATAAAATGAATGCCCGGCTGTTAATGGAAAAAGCAAATGTCCCGATAGTGCCCGGAAGCACCTCCGTAGTAAAAACAAAAGAAGAAGCCCTAAAAATTGCAAAAAGAATAGGCTACCCTGTCATCATAAAAGCTTCCGCCGGCGGCGGCGGCAAAGGCATGCGTATATGCCATAATGATATTAAGCTTATCAGCAGTTTTATGGTTGCCCAGCAGGAAGCTGAGGCAAATTTCGGCAATCCGGCGGTTTACATCGAAAAATACATAAAAAACCCGCGCCATGTGGAGATACAGATATTAGCGGATAAATACGGCAGGGTAATCCACCTCGGAGAAAGGGACTGCAGCATACAAAGAAGGCACCAAAAACTCCTGGAAGAGTCGCCATCCCCGGCCATAAATAATAAATTACGCAAGAGGCTTGGTGAATTAGCGGTTAAAGGCGCTAAAAGCGCTAATTACTCCAGCGCAGGGACGATAGAATTTCTCGTAGACAGCAACCAGAATTTTTACTTCATGGAAATGAATACACGCATTCAAGTCGAGCATCCGGTAACAGAGCTGGTAACGGGTATTGATCTTATAAAACAGCAGATAAAGATCGCATCCGGTGAAAAGCTCAATATCCAGCAGGAAGACGTCCAGGTAAAAGGGGCTGCCATTGAATGTAGGATAAATGCCGAAGACTATGAAAATAATTTCCTGCCCTGTCCCGGTAAAATCGAGACACTTATTCTGCCCGGCGGGCCCGGTGTAAGGGTAGATACGCATATTTATCCTGGTTATAAAATCTCTCCTTATTATGACTCTTTGGTCGCAAAAGTTATTACTTTCGGCATTAACAGGCAGGAAGCGATTAAAACAATGCAAAGGGCCTTAAGTGAATTTACGGTTTCACCAATTAAGACTACTATTCCTTTCCATAGACAGCTTCTGGATAATCCGCTTTTTGTCAAAGGTGAGACTTCTACGCATTTTGTACAGGACCTGTTAAAAGATGAGGCCTCGGAGGAATGATGAACAGAGACAGTAAGCAATCAGATTCAGGTATCGTTAAAATACATAGAAATGTCGTGGCTTCCATCGCAGCCATCGCAGCCATCGAGATAGAAGGCGTAAAAAGAGTCGGAGGCAACCTTGCCAGCGGTATCCTGGGCATAATCGGGAAATCCGCTAATTTCGCTATCAAGGTTGAATTTGATAAGAACGAAGAAGCCCGCATAACTTTACCCCTGGTGATAAAATACGGTTACAACATCCCTGAAGTGGCAGATAAAGTCCAAGAGAACGTAAGAACAGCATTGGAAAAAATGACCAGCCTTGACATCAAAGATATCAATATCAGTGTTCAGGGGATTGAAAAGTGAAGTTTAGCCTGTTTTAACAGGCTGCTTCCTGGGAATTATAAAAAATTTATAAAAAGCGGAGGCAATATGAGAATATTCACAATTCTAGGAATATTATTTTATTCTGTTGTCCTTACCATCATAGGAATCACAATGATCGCCTTTTCCCTGAATATCCTGCATCTAGACAGGATAATTGATTTCTTATCATTAGTAGCGTTGAACATGGATTCAAGGGTAATATTCGGCCTTTCAGGCCTTCTCCTGATACTGGTCTGCCTTTCTTTCGCTCAGCTTATAATCGGCAGGCTTCAGAGGGAAAAAACTATAGCTTTTACAACCCAGTCCGGCCAGGTAACTATTTCGCTTTCAGCAGTCGAAGACCTCATCAGAAGGCTTTCTGTTTTCTTGCCTGAGATCAAAGAGCTGAGGCCGGATGTAATAGCCACTAAAAAAGGAAGCCTTATAGTTGACCTGCGTGTAATATTGAAATCAGAAGCAAACATACCTGATCTTACCCAGAGGCTTCAAGATATGACTAAAGCTAAGCTGCAGGAAGTACTGGGAATAGAGGAAGAGATCGTTACCAAAATCCATATCGCAAAAATAATATCAGTTGAAGAAAAAAGAAGGCGGGACGCTGATAAAGAGCCTACTATTGTCCCCTTCAGCACCTACAACAGCAGATAGATAATAGGCACAACTTTAAAAAATCAAGGGAGGAAATTCATGGAGAGAATCGGTATACTTACAGGCGGAGGAGATTGCCCGGGGTTAAACCCTGTCATAAGGGCTGTAGTCAGGAAATCATTGATTGAAGGATACGAAATCATCGGCATAAAAAACGGCTGGAAGGGGCTTGTTGAAAATGATACTATGAAACTGGACCTGACAGCTGTCTCAGGAATCCTTCCAAAAGGCGGCACGATCTTAGGCACAAGCCGCACAAACCCTTTTAAGAAACCTGAAGATTTAAAAAAGGTCCAGGATAATTTTAAGAAACTGGGTTTGTATGCTTTAGTAGCCGTTGGCGGAGAGGATACGCTGGGGGCAGCATCCAAGCTGATTAAGAATGGGATAAAGAATATAGTAGGCGTGCCCAAAACAATAGACAACGACCTTTCCTGCACAGATTATACTTTTGGATTCGATACCGCGCTTAACATTGCCACTGAATGCATTGACAGGCTTCATACTACCGCTGAAAGCCATCACCGTATCATGGTTGTCGAAGTCATGGGCAGGCATGCGGGTTGGATAGCTATCGAATCGGGAATGGCAGGGGGCGCCGATGTTATACTTATACCTGAAAAACCCATCGATATGGATGAAGTCTGCGACATTATAAAAAGAAGGCATGGCCGCGGCAAAACCTTTAGCATCGTTGTTGTAGCCGAGGGAGCTCAATTCAAAGAAAAAGACATGGTTCTAAAAGAAGAAAAACTTGATGCATTCGGCCATGTTCGCCTCGGGGGCATCGGCGAAATCCTGGCAAAAGAGATCGAATCACGGACAGGTTACGAAACCAGGGTAAGCGTACTAGGCCACATACAAAGAGGCGGCACGCCTACAGCATTCGACAGGGTATTAGGCACGCGTATGGGCGTTAAAGCAGTTGAGTTAATAATGAAAAAAGATTTCGGTAAGATGGTTGCGCTTGCAGGAAACAAAATTGTTGACGTTCCCTTAGAAAAAGCAGTCAGCGCATTAAAAACCGTCGATGATGAATTTTATGAAATCGCCAAAGTATTTTTTGGTTAAAAAGGGGATAAAATGAGAGACAAAATAAAAGATGTGATTCTGGAAAGCATTCAGGTAAAAGAGCAGCTGCTTCACACGAGTATAGGCCTGATAAAAGATATTGCCGATACCGTCATTGATTCCCTGAAAAAAGGGGGCAAGGTAATAATTTTCGGCAACGGCGGTTCAGCTGCCGACAGCCAGCATATCGCTGCTGAATTCATCGGCAGGTTTAAAAAAGACCGGACCGCGCTCTCAGCCATAGCCTTAACAACAAATACTTCAGTTATGACTTCATTGGCAAATGATTACGGTTATGACATCATATTTGCAAAACAGATTGAGGCCTTGGGTAAAAAAGATGATATAGCAATCGGCATATCAACCAGCGGGAAGGCAAAAAATGTCGTCCTGGGCATAAAACAAGCTAAGAAGATGGGGATTAAAACCGTTGCCCTTACCGGATGCGATGGCGGAGAGCTCTCAAAGATTGCTGATGTTTCGCTTATCGTGCCTTCATCAGTGACTGCCAGAATACAAGAATCACATATAACCATAGGCCATGTAATATGCGAACTTGTTGAGCATACATTATGCCGCACGGAAAGCTGATGCGCACACTGGAAGATAAAATAAAAAGTGTTTCAGAGTTAAAATCTATATTAAGGAAAATCAAATCCTGCGGGCAGACTATCGTATTCACAAATGGCTGTTTTGATATCATCCATTATGGGCACGTCAAATACCTGCAGGAAGCCAAAAAACTCGGGGATATCCTGGTAGTTGGCATTAACACCGATAGCTCTGTAAAAAAAATAAAAGGCCCGGACAGGCCGGTAAACAATCAAAAGGACAGAGTAGGGGTAATTTCAGGTCTAGAAAGCGTAGATTTTGTGGTTACATTCAGCGAAAAAACACCAGCTAACCTGATAAAAGCCTTAAAGCCCGATTTTCTCGTTAAAGGGGCTGACTGGAGCACAAAGAATATCGTAGGCGCTGATTTTATTAAAAGTTATGGTGGCCGGGTAAGAACAATCAAACTTCTTCCAGGCCGTTCAACATCCCAAATAATAAATAAAATTGCTAAAAGCTGCCGGTAAATTACCGATTGAAAGGATAATAGACGCAAATTTAAACCGCTTAAAAGAAGGCCTGAGGGTCTGCGAAGAAGTAGCCAGGTTTATCTTAGAAGACGGCTCTCTTACTTCAGAGATAAAACGTATCCGGCATTCTATTGACTCTGCGTTAACATTTATTAATAAAGATAAACGTCTGATCCGTTATCGAAATATAGAAGAGGATATAGGCAAGAAAACAACCGGCAGCGAATTAAGAAGAAAAGATATAACCGATGTATTTTTTGCCAATATCCAACGGGCTAAAGAATCTACGAGGGTTATAGAAGAATTTTCTAAAATTACGGATAAAGGCACTTCGCTTAAATTCAAAAAAATCAGATATGCCATCTATTCTTTCGAGAAGAAGACTGCTAAAAAGCTCATTGCTTTATGCGGTCATTGATAAAGAAACATGCAGGAATAATTCTGTAATTGGAGCAGCCGGTAACGCGATTGCGCAGGGTGCCGATATAATACAGCTGCGTGATAAAATATCAAATAAAAAGCAAGTCCTGGAATATGCGAACAGCATTTCAAAACTTGCTAAATCCAGGAAAAAGCTTTTTATTATTAACGATTTTATTGATATTGCTAAAATCGCTGATTGTGACGGCGTGCACCTCGGGCAAGACGATATGCCGATAGAAGCTGCCAGGAAAATACTAGGTAAACAGAAACTTGTCGGGATTTCCTGCCATAGCCCAAAACAGGCAGTAAGCGCGCAGAATAAAGGAGCAGACTATATTGGGATAGGCCCGATTTTTGCTACTCCGACAAAACCAAAGACCTTGCCTATCGGCTTAAAGACCCTAAGGGAAATCAACAAACTAGTACAAATTCCTTATTTTGCAATAGGGGGGATAAACATAAATACTATCAGACAAATAATTGATAACGGAGCTAAACGTATAGCAGTAGTAAGAGCTGCGAATCACGGTAAAAAATTAAAAGATATACTTGGCAAAAATTTAAAAAGGCCTTAAAGGATATGACTTTATTAGAATGCGCAAGAAAAAATATTAAGTCTGTTACGCTTGAAAAAGTCGCGCGTTTTGAAGGCGTAACAAACTCATTCCTCGCAGAAAAAATAAAAAAAGGGCATGCAGTAATTCCTCTTAATAAAAATCATTCCATAGAAAAACCCTGTGCGATCGGCAGCGGATTAAAAACAAAAATAAACGCAAATATAGGCACGTCAACCGATTCCCCTGACATCAAAGAAGAACTGCATAAACTTGATATTGCCGTTAAATACGGCGCTGACGCTATAATGGATTTAAGCGTCGGAGGAGACCTGCGGGCGATAAGAAAAGAGGTCATTAAAAGAAGCCCTATACCCGTGGGAACAGTCCCTGTCTATCAAATATCAGTAAACGCAAAAAAATATAACGGCGGCTTGCTGGAATTTAACCATAAGGACGTCTTAAGCGCTCTTACAGAGCAGGCAAAAGAGGGGGTTGATTTTTTTACCATACATGCAGGCGTAAACCGTAAAAGCTTAAGTTCATTGAAAGATAACCTTCGCCTGATGAGTATCGTATCCCGCGGCGGGGCCATCCTTGCAAGCTGGATAAAAAAGCATGGTAAAGAGAATCCATTTTATGAATATTTTGACGAAGTCCTGGATATAGCCCGTGAATACGACGTAACATTGAGCCTGGGAGACGGATTACGGCCAGGCTCAATATTCGACGCAACGGATAAACCACAGCTGGCAGAACTAAAGATTTTAGGGCAATTAGCAGTAAGGGCAAGAAATAAAGGTGTGCAGGTGATGATTGAAGGGCCAGGACATGTGCCTATTGATCAGATACAAAAAAACATCTTACTTCAAAAGAAATTATGCGATAATGCGCCTTTTTATGTGCTTGGTCCGTTGGTTACGGATGTTGCTGCCGGCTATGATCACATTACTTCAGCTATTGGAGGGGCTATGGCTGCCAGCTTTGGCGCAGATTTCCTGTGTTATGTCACACCTGCGGAACATTTAAGGCATCCTGACGCAGAGGATGTAAGAGAAGGGGTCATCGCTTCAAGAATAGCAGCACATGCCGCAGATATTACTAAAGGGATAAAATCTGCCCTTAACTGGGATAAAGAAATGTCTTTAGCAAGAAGAAACCGCGATTGGAAACGCCAGATAGAGCTTGCTATTGATCCTGACAAAGCAAAAGCTTACAGGCAGGCATCTAAACCTAGTGATAAAGAAGTCTGCACAATGTGCGGTGAATATTGCTCTATAAAGCTTATTGATGAGCATGTGTAAAAAGGAAGAAGGATCTGCGGGCGTAGTTTAAATGAGCAGACACTTTATGGAGTAACGACATAAAGGGTAGGCCGTTCGGCCGTCTGCGAATTTAATCCTATGCTTATAGATGAAGGATCTGCGGGCGTAGTTCATCGGTAGAACACCAGCTTCCCAAGCTGGATAGGAGGGTTCAATTCCCTTCGCCCGCTTAAATATTAGAGTTTACTTATGAATACTACTAAACTGGCTTCAATCTTAAGTATTATCGTAACTGTTCTTATATTATCGGGGTGTGCTACGGCGCCGGTCATGACTCCACTAAAGCCTCCTGCCGGAGTACCTGGTACTTACCATAAGGTTGAAAAGGGTCAGACATTGTGGCGTATATCAAAAACTTACGGTGTAGATTTGGATGAAATTATAAAGTTTAACCGTATTTCAGATGTAACTAAAATTGAAGTCAACCAGCTTATATTTATTCCCCGGGCATCCGGAAGAAAAACAGTCTCAAGCGTTTCTTCTGATGAAGATTTTATCTGGCCAATAAAAGGAAAAGTCATATCCACATTTGGTGCAACTTACGACAATGTTATTAATAAAGGGCTTAATATCGAACCCTACTATAACGGGGATGTCATTGCCTCAAGAGGAGGAAGGGTTGTTTTTTATTCTGATAAACTGGAATCATTCGGAAAAACCCTGATTATTGACCACGGTGACGGTTTGCTTACAGTATATTCAAGAAATTCAAAGGTTTTCGTAAAGCTGGGTGACAACATCACAAGAGGCACGCTTATTGCAAAGGCCGGTAAATCAAAAAGAGGAAAAAAGGAGTACCTACACTTTGAAATAAGAAAGAACTCTATACCTCAAAACCCTTATTATTTTCTACCATGAACAAAGGCGATATTTTTGACAGAGATACACAAATTCAGGCGCTTTTAAAAAGAATCACTGCATTTAAAGACGGCTACAGACAGAATATAGCTATTATTGGCGATGAGGCGATAGGTAAAACCTTTATCATATTTAAACTTCTTAACATCTACTCTGACCCTAAAATTATAACAGCATATCTTGAAATAAGGCCGGAACCATTCAACTCGCTCATCCGCAGATTTATAGGCGTGCTGCTCTATAACTTTATGTCAAATAGCGGGTTGGAACTCAAGGAAGATTTGGATTTTCTGCTGAATAAATCACGTCAATTTATACCAAAAACTGTTAACAAGGCCGACTATATACTCTCTTCATTAAAACGCAGCAAAAAAAATAATCTATTTTTTGACCTCTTATCGCTGGCAGAGTCAATTTATGAAGAGTCCGGCAAAAAGACCATCTTTATATTTGACGAATTCCATAACCTGGAAAATGTCGGCATAAGAAACCTGTATAAAGAATGGACCAAGCTCCTTGTTACAAATAAGAATACGATGCATATAATAATCAGTTCCTCTAAATTCCGCGCTAAAAAGATCATCTCAAATAACTTATCGCTCCTTTTTGGAAATTTTGAGACAATCACGGTCGAGCCATTTGACGCTTTATCCAGCGATATTTACCTTGAGAAAAAGCTTAATGATTATAAAATCAATAAATCAATACGTGACTTCATTGTGCACTTCACCGGAGGGTACCCATTTTATTTGGATGTTTTATCCAGCGCCATAAAGAATTCCGCTCATGAGGATATCATTAAAATCCTTGAAGATTTCCTATTCCAGCCATCAGGTATCCTTAATCAGAAATTCAGTAACTACCTTAAACGCTTTATTGATACTGACAACTGCCAGCAATACATCTCGATACTACACACCATATCATCAGGGCATAATAAAATCAAAGATATCGCACATCTTCTTCATAAGCAACGTAAGGAAATTTTAGCCAGGATTGATTATCTCGTTGAATTTGATGTTATTACCCGCAGCGGGGATTTTCTGACAATAAACGACAGGGTATTCAACTTTTGGCTGAAATATGTTTACCAGGGAAAAATATCTTCGCTTACTTTTGATGCAAAAAACCAAAGAGAAGTATTCATTAATAATATTAAATGCATGATTGATGATTTTGTCAAGAACACAAAGAAGTCAATACCCGAGCGAGTGTCTGAGTTATTGCATCTTTTCGAAGATGAGATGGTGCAGATAGAAACAAAAAAAATACGGCTTGACCGTTTTAAGGAAATAAAACCCCTGGAACTTAATATTAGGGGGATAAGAAACGGGCTTATCGGCAGGTCTTACGAAGGAATCTGGGTTGTGGCTTTTAAACAGGACGCCCTGACAGAAGAAGATATCGCTGAATTTTCAAAAGAGTGCAAAAAATTCCGTAATAAACTGCAAAGAAAAATAATCGTCACTTTAAGAGACGTCGATTCTAACGCAAGGCTCAGGGCCCTGGAAGAAAAGGTTCTTACTTGGGATATTAATCATTTAAATTATATTTTTGATTTATTTTACAAACCGAGGGTAACTGCATAAAATGAAAATCGGGGTTATTTCAGATACCCATATTCCCGACAGGGCAGACCGCCTGCCTCAGCAGGTTCTTGATGCCTTTAAAGGCGTGGACATGGTCATCCACGCAGGCGATTTGGTAAATTTCAGCGTAATTGATGAGCTTAAGAAATATTGTGCTAATGTAAAGGTTGTCTGCGGCAACATGGACAGCGACAGTGAATGTATCAATATCCCGAAAAAAGAAATTATCACTGTTGGTAATTTTAGAATCGGCCTGATGCACGGCTATGGCAGCCCCGCCAGCCTTATTGAAAACCTGCAGAAAGAATTTAAATTTGACAATGTTAATATGGTAATATTTGGCCATTCTCATAATGCCGTAAATGAAGAAAGGGGAGGGGTTATATTTTTTAATCCAGGCTCGCCTACAGATAAAGTTTTTGCACGTTATAATTCTTACGGTATAATTGAAATTAACGACCACATAAAAGCTAAAATAATAAAATTATGACAAAAAGAGAATTATTATGGGCACCGTGGAGATTGAAATATATCAGGCATAAGAAAGGCAAAAAGTGCATTTTTTGTAAAGCCGTAAAGTCCTCAAAAGCTGATTATCTCATCTTCAGGATGAAGCATGCCGCAGCCATGCTTAATATATACCCATACAATAACGGCCATATTATGGTCTTTCCGTTAAGGCACGTCAACAGACTTGATAAACTCTCAAAATCTGAATCCGGCCAGCTTTTTGAAGCAGTTAACAGGGCTATAAAGTTACTCGACAAAGTGCTAAAACCGGACGGATACAATATCGGGATAAATATCCTTGGTGCATCAGGAGCAGGAATACCTGCCCATATCCACGTGCACATTGTCCCAAGATGGAAAGGCGACACAAACTTCATGCCTATTATCGCAGGCACAAAAGTGATTTCACAGTCTTTAAGTGAGCTTCATAAATTATTGAAAGATGAGAACGGTTAATATACGCTCAATAGAAGATAAACTCTTGGCACCTTACGCCATGAAAAGCTATAAAAGCAAAGGCAGGGCATACCCTGAAAAAGAGCATGCATACAGGTCTGCCTATCAAAGGGATAGAGATAGGATAATTCATTCTGCCGCATTCAGAAGGCTGGAATACAAAACACAGGTGTTCGTCAACCATGAAGGGGATTACTACCGCACAAGGCTTACTCATACATTAGAAGTCGCCCAAATCGCTCGAACTATCGCACAGGCTCTTGGCTTAAACAGCGACTTAGTAGAAGCTATAGCGCTGGCGCATGATTTAGGGCATACACCGTTCGGCCATGCAGGAGAAGACGCTTTAAATGAATTAATGGTAAACTTTGGAGGTTTTAATCATAACCTGCAGGGTTTAAGGGTAGTAGACAAACTTGAGGAGCGTTATGTAAATTTTCCGGGATTAAATCTCACCTGGGAACTCAGGGAAGGGATAGTCAGGCATTCCACAGCTTTTGATCATTCCACAGCTTTAGATGAATTCTCCTCTGACACCAACCCGACGCTTGAAACCCAAGTTGTTGATATTGCCGATGAAATAGCCTATGACAACCATGACATTGATGACGGGCTCACTTCAGGGCTGCTCCGGGAAGGGGACTTAAAAACTTCCAAATTATGGCATAAGATAAGTATAGAAATCTTAAGAAAATATGGTAAAATAGACGAAGATAAGAAGAAATACCTGGCTATAAGGTCATTAATTGACATCCAGGTAACTGATCTTATAAAAGAAACAAAACGAAGGCTTGATAATATAAGGCCCAGATCTCCTTTTGAGGCAAAAAATACCAAAGAAAAGATTGTTGCTTTCAGCAGGGATATGGTTGCTTTCAGGAAACCCCTGAGGGGAATCCTTGTTGAGAGGCTTTATAAGAATTATCGCGTAAACAGGATGTCTAGTAAGGCTAAACGTTTTATCGAGGAGCTTTACAGAATCTACATAAATCAACCTCAACAATTACCACCGGTTACCATTAAGCATGCTGAAGAAGATGGTATAGAACGCGCGGTATGCGATTACATAGCCGGTATGACGGACAGGTACGCATTAGATGAATATAAGAAGTTATTTGACCCCTACGAAAAAGTATAAGCTGCTCATATCTTCCATACATAGCGTATACCGGCTGGTAAACTCTACATATATGCTTAATGACTTAATAGTCCGTCTCACTAAGCTAATATGCCAGCTATATAGTGCGGATTTTTGCCAGATCATATTATTAGACGCCTCCGGGACTAATGCTAATTTCCGATGCATAATAAAAGGCAAAACAAAATCAATTTTTAATAAAAAAACGAGGATAATCTCATCTTTTGAAAAAAAGATCATAAAGAACCTGTCTGCAATACAAAAAGAGAGGCAGCTCATTGTGCCGATGATATCTGACGATATAATCGGTTTTATTGAAACAAAAAGGAACAACAACAAACCGCCATTCATCCATTCTGATTTTGAAATACTTATTACTTTAGCAGAACAATCGGTGATCGGAATAAGGAACCTTCAGCTATATGAAGAGCACCAGAAAGTCGTGCTTGGAAGCATCAAATCTCTCGTTACACTGCTTGACACCAGAATACCGCAGGAGTATACTCATTCTCCTTATTTCAGCAGGCTGGTAACTTCCATCGGCCACCAAATGCATCTTGACCAGAAACAAATCGAGAGCCTGAAATACGCAAGCCTTCTTCACGATGCAGGCAAAATAGATACGCCTCCGGAAATACTGGCTAAAACATCAAAACTTACTGCTAAAGAATACGGGATAATACAGAAACACCCCATCAAGGGAGCGCAGATATTGCGGCCGATGCTGATACTAAAACCGGTAATTGCTATAATAATGCACCACCATGAAAAATATAACGGCACTGGGTACCCTTCAAGATTAAAGAAAGGGCAAATCCCGATCGGGGCAAGGATAATGGCTGTTGCCGATGCTTTTGAAGCAATGGTATATGGCAGGCCATACAGGGAAAGAATGAATATAAACGAAGCAATAAAGGAAATAAAGAAAAAAAGCGGTACTCAATTCGATCCCAAAGTAGTAGAATCTTTCCTGAAAGTAGCTAAAAGATTGAACGCAAGAAAATACTTGCACGACAGTAAAAACACGATATAGTAATATTAGTTCATGGTTCATAGTTAATGGTTCATAGAGATAGATAAAGTATCTAGTCACAAAGACACACGACACCTGCCTACCGGTAGGCAGGCAAAATCACAAAAAAACTAGTTTCATGGTTCGTGGTTGATAGGTATGCAAAACCCATGAACAATGAACCCTGAACTATGAATTAATTTTAGTCTTTATTAATATTCTTTAATGGATACAAACGACAATTCACAATTAGATTTTTTCTCCCAATCCGAAGAAACTATTAACCATAAAAACACAAGAAGGCCGTTTATGAGTTATATCCGAGGATATGAGAAAAACATTATATTAATAATTGTTTTTATGACCGTTGCAATAACAGCATATGGCTTAGGAGTCATGCACGGCAGGAATATTGCGGCTTCAGGCATAGATACAGAACAGAGGGCCGATATACAGAAAGCAGAATCAATTTTAGCCCCGGAAAAGCAGGTTAAGAGTCCGGCTCGAGAAATAGCTTCTTCTGTAAAAACAGACACGCCAGTTAAATTGCAAAATGCCGAAACAAAGCAACAGCCAGTTATCCAGGAAGGCATTTATACTATACAAGTGGCTAGTTTTACAAACAGCTCCGCGGCAAAAAAGGAAGCGGAAAGGCTGAGAAAAAACGGCCATACACCGGTCATTCAATCAAAAGGTAAATATACGGTTGTGTTTATCGGCAGTTTTACAACCAAAGAAAACGCAAAAACTGAACTTTCAAAACTACAAAAACAATATACAGACTGTTTTATAAGGAGGTTATAAGAAATATGTCAATTCATCCATCACTCGGTTCAACCGGAGGAATCAAAAAACAAAGATCCGTATTAAAGCGCTCAGAACGCCTTAAAATCATGCTTGAAAAAGATCAGTGGAAAGAGGGCCAGGAGATATTCGGCCTGCCTAAAATCAAGACCCTAAAGATCAAGATCAAGAAAGAGAAGGCGGAGAAAGCTGAAGGCGCGGAAGCCGCTGCAGGCGGAGCTGCTCCAGCCGGCGCAGCAGCCGCAGCCCCGGCTGAAAAAGCACAAGGCGCTGCATCCAAAACTGCACCTAAAGCTGCAGCTTCAAAAACCCAGAAATAATAAATGCGCATAAGCCGTTTAAGTAAGCTCCTTACTTTGATACTGGCGATGGAACTGGCCTGTTCATTCGGTTTTGCGGAGAAATTACCTTCGTTTACCGGACAGATAAAAGGCAATGATGTAAATGTACGCGCAGATTCCACAGCAAGTTCTGAAATAATCGGAAAACTAAACAATGGTCAATTAGTAGAAGTTATAAGGGAAGCCTACGACTGGTATAAAATCAAACTACCCGAAGATTCCGAGATACTGCTGTATGTCAGCAAGGAACTTATTGAGCCTCTTCCCGAAGATAAAATCAGCCCGTCATCAAACATATCTTTTGGCGATGCAAAAGTAAAGACGGGCAGGGTTTTAGGGAATAACGTAAATATCAGGCTTAAACCTACGGTGGATTCCGCTGTTATAGGGAGGATCAACCAGAACGAAGTCGTAAAAATAACACAGGACAAAGGCCAATGGTACTCCATAAAGCCGACTGCGGAATGCTACGGCTGGATACATAAAAAATTTGTAAAAAAATTTATTGGCCAGGCCGCGACAGCCCCCGTAAAACCAACAACCAGTCAGATAGCCAAAAAAGATACAATTACTGAATTGGCTGCTGGTATCCAACAAAATAACTCCGCCTCAACTATTTCTACCATTGAAGGTATTATCAAACCATGCGGCAGATTTTTTAATCGCAAAGGGACACACAGGCTCATCAATAAAGAAGGCACGTATTATTTACATGGCGATAAAAAAACACTGGATGCGGTCATAGGCCGCAAGGTAGAAGTCACAGGTAATCTGATAGCTTACCCTAAATACAAAGTAATAGAAATTAAAAACTTAAAAATACTGGAATAATGCTGTTAACTTTCCTGATTTCTTTTGCAATATTAATACCTGCGATGACTATCCATGAATTTTCTCATGGATGGGTTGCTTATAAGCTGGGAGACCCTACTGCAAAATATTCCGGCAGGCTTACGCTTAACCCTCTTGCCCACATAGATCCTATCGGCACGATCCTTCTGCCATTAATGCTTTTCATATCTACTCAGGGGAGGTTTGTATTTGGCGCAGCCAAACCTGTACCTATAAATTTTATGGCCCTGCGTAACCCTAAAAGAGATATTATTTGGGTAGGTGCAAGCGGGCCGTTATCAAACCTGCTATTGGCTTTTTTGTTTAGTTTTATACTTAAGCTGCTGCCAATGCCCGATATTTTAAGCATTATAATCAGCCAGTTCGTCCTGATTAATGTCGTCCTGGGAATATTCAATCTTATACCCATACCTCCTTTGGACGGTTCAAGGATAATAATGGGATTACTGCCCAACCAGCTATCGGAAAAATATGCGCAAATCGAGCCTTTCGGTTTTATAATTATAATTGCCCTTATTTGGATGGGTATACTAAATATACTGGTCTGGCCTGTTGTTTATCTTGTTCTCGGGCTTCTCGGAATAGGGATCTGATGAAAATTGTAGGCGTAAAACTCAATAAGCACTCTTATAAAGTTGTAATCGGGAAAGGTGCCATTAATTATCTGTCACGGCTGATAAAAACACTTGGCATAGGAACAGACGCCTACATAATAACTAACAGGCGCGTAAAAAAGCTCTACGGAAAAACTATTGCGGCTAATTTAAAAAGGGGCGGGATTAATTTTGACTTTAAGCTTATTCCGGATTCAGAAGAAAGCAAATCCATAAAAATAGCTTCTAATATAATAGCTGGGCTTGCTAAATTCGGGATCAAACGAAAACCATTTTTAATAGCCTTGGGAGGCGGGGTAATAGGAGACGTCAGCGGTTTTGCCGCATCTATTTATAAACGGGGTATTCCCTATATTCAGGTCCCTACAACCCTGCTTGCGCAAGTAGATTCAAGTATCGGCGGTAAGACAGCTGTAGATTTAACATCGGGGAAGAATCTCGTAGGTGCATTTTACCAGCCCCGGCTTGTATTAAGCGACATAAAATTCCTTAAATCACTTACAAGCAGACAGGTCAAAAGCGGCTTATCTGAAATCATAAAATATTCTATCATAAAAGATAAGGCGCTTTTTAACTATATAAACAGCAATGCCTCTAATATAAAACGCCTTGATACCGGAGCGTTGGAATTCATGGTATCTCGTTGCAGTAAAATAAAAGCAGAGATTGTCGGACAGGACGAGAGAGAAGAAAAAGGCATACGCACTATCCTTAATTTTGGCCATACTATTGGGCATGCAATTGAAACGGCATCCAAATTCAAAAAATACAACCATGGAGAAGCCGTAGCAATGGGTATGATAGCTTCAAGTTATATAAGCTATAAAAAAGGCTTTATAAGTAAGGGGTTATTTGAATCCATCAGATCTGTAATAAGAAAAGCGGGTCTTCCTCTGAAACTTAAGAATGTACCTTCCAGCCGCATTATAAAAGCCCACTACAGCGACAAGAAATTCTCGGGTAAAACAAACCGGTTTGTTTTAATAAAGGGGATCGGTAAAGCTGTGGTAGTAAAAAATATCGGGTTAGCTTTGATAAAAGAAGCGATAAAACAAATAAACTGATTTAGCCGAAGAGCCTTACTTTGTCTTGGTATTATCGAGAATCAAATCCCTGTCGCCGAACCTCACCTTAACATTATTCTCGTTTATCTCCACAATATCAACACCGTCGATATTATCTCCGGCCTTAACGATCTGGTTATTTACCAGCGCGTAACTTTCGTCTTCTGAATAAAATATGCCGTTTAATTCTAACTCGGGGGCTTTTTCGTATCGTTTCTGCTGGCCGGCAATAGTGGATGGTGCGGTATCTTTAGGCAAGATTTGCTGTGCAGGCTTGGCTGCATCCGTTGCGGTAACATTAATCAATTCAATGCGTTCCTTTGGCTTGCTCCTGCCATAATTATTCCAGAACGAAGGAAAATAATTGAATATCAGCTTTGCTGAAATGAACCCGAAAATAACCACAAAGATATATATCGCCGCACTTTTAAGCTTAAAGTTCTTTTTCTTTTGCTCTTTATTTTCGGTTTGATTTGCAGTAAGCTTATCGGCAGAGATATCAGCAAGAGGGTCTTTTTTAGGCCTGACCCTTCTACCTTCAAGTTTTTTTAAAGCGTCATAGATTATGCTCATTATCTGTAAGCTTTGAAGTATTTGTCCAGTTCATCTACGCATCTTTTTATAATACCTTCATCAATCATGTATGATTCAGAAGCAAATCCGGCAAGCAGAGCACGGTCACATAGTATATTTATAAGACGGGGGGTACCTGCAGAAAAATCAGTGATATGCTTGATTGCGTCTTCATTAAAGCTAACCTTATGTTGATCGCCGCAAAGTTTCAGCCTATGCTCAATATAACTTCCGACTTCATCTTTATCTAAAGGCTTGATATGATACCTGACAACGATCCTTTGCTGCAGCTGCCTTAAATTATAAAGCTCAAGCTTATCATTTAATTCGGGCTGTCCGACTAATATAATCTGAAGCAATTTGTCTTTTTCTGTCTCAAGATTAGATAGAAGGCGGATCTGCTCAAGGGCCTGAGGTTTTAAATTCTGCGCCTCATCGATTATTAAGACAACGTTATTGCCGGATTCAGATTCTTTGATTAAAAAATCATTTAATTCCCAGATCATAGAAAACTTTGTCCTGCCGCGCGGGTTAACACCAAAATCTTTAAGTATGGCTTCCAGAAGCTGCATTTGAGAGAAATAAGGATTTAATATTAAAGCTGTCTTTACATTATTCATCAGCTGGTTAAGAAAATACCTGCAAAGAGTAGTCTTGCCTGTGCCAATTTCGCCAGTCACAACCATTATACCTTTACGCTGAGAAACTCCGTACAGAAGGTGAGAGAGGGCCTCTTTATGCTTTGAGCTCAGGAAGAAAAAAGAAGGGTCCGATGTTACATTGAAAGGGAGCTCTTTCAGATTATAAAATTCACAATACATTTTACACCTCAATGTAATTATAGCAGAAATTAAAAAAAAGTAAATCAGGTTTAGTTCAAGGTTGATAGTTCAAGGTTCATAGCACAGCTGTATGTCTATGAACTCTGAACCATGAACAATGAACTAAACTATTGACATACCATCACTTATATGATATATTTTTGCTTAATAAGAGGAAAAGCCACGGTTCCTCCAAACATAAAAATGGAGACTGTTAAAATTAATAAGAGGCAATTTCCTCGCATTGATCTTAATGCTCCCTTGAAATTCGCAATAAGAGGTTCTCCCCGCATTTATACTGCAACTTTAAAAGATATAAGCGCGGGGGGCATACGCTTTTTAAGCGACAGGTTTATTGCGCCTTCTTCGAACCTAATGCTGGAGACCAGGATATTATCAAGCGCGATCAATCCGGTAGGAAGAGTTGCCTGGTCTAACCCTATACCACATTCAAATAATTACAACGTAGGGGTGGAATTTCAGGAAATAGAATTAAAACAAAGGAATTTTATCAAGGATTTCATACAACTAGAAACAGTTATAGCTTAAAAGAAAGGTAAAAGAAATGGCAGCAGAAGCAAATACCCAGGAAGCGCCCGCAGTTGAAAAACAAACTAACTGTTTAGGCTGCGGAAAACCGATTAAAAAAATAAGGCGTTATTACCGCGACGGAAAATATTACTGCACAAAGAAATGCTGGAAAAAGTATTTAGCGAAATCAAAAGAAAAAGGCAATAAAGCTGAATAATGAATAAAACAGGCAAAGAAAGAAGGCAATACCCGCGCGTTACGGCAACATTACCGTTTAGAGTCATTGCAAACGGTTATGATTTTGCTACCAGTACTGAAAACGTAAGCTGTATAGGCGCATATTGCCACGTTGATAAATATATCCCTCCATTTACTAAAGTGGCCGTAGATATATCCCTGCCCCCAGGAAATAAACGGCTTAAGAAGAATGCTCCTCTTAAATGCACCGGGGTTATAGTCAGGACAGAAGACGACACTAATGGCGGTTTTAAAATCGCTATTTTCTTCAATGACATAAAAGATGAGCAGAAGAAAAAGATTTCAGAGTACCTAAGCCATTTCTATTCAAACCCTTCATAACCAAACCTTCTAATTGTCAAATGGGCAAGACTGCGCCAGCGAATCCGGTAAAAATGTTTACTGGTATTCTTTACAAAAATGTCAACGACTTTGACTGCCTTCGCAAAATATTAATTTCCAAATTCGGTAAAATCGATTATGCAAGCTCTGCCCTTAAATTTGATTATACGGATTACTACGAGGAAGAGATGGGTGATGGGCTTTTAAGAGTATTCTTTAGTTTTAAAAGGTTGATAAAACCGAACGAGCTGGCAAAAATAAAAATACTGACAAATAAAATTGAACATAAATTCTCTACCCTGGGTAAAAGAAGAGTTAATGTAGACCCTGGATATCTTACCCTGGCAAAAGTGATCCTGGCCTCAACTAAAGACTTCAGCCACCGGATATATCTGGATAAAGGCATTTTCGCAGAATTAACCCTGCAATATATCAATAAGACATTCATGCCATTGCCATGGACTTACCCTGATTACAGGACAACTGAATATGCTCAAATATTTAAAGACATGAGAAGTATTTTATCCGGCCAATCTTATGTTTAAGCATAAAAACTTAGATAAGAAATCTTTAATAGACAAAGCTTGCCGGCATGCTTACCGGTTGTTAGGATCATGCTCAATTTGTCCGCGTATATGCAAAGTTAACAGATGCAAGGATCAGAAGGGCTTCTGTAAAACCGGATTATCGGCATTAGTCCATAGCTATCTGCCTCATTACGGCGAAGAGCCTCCCATATCAGGCGATAGAGGCTCAGGGACAGTATTTTTTTCCCGATGTAACTTACAATGTGTATATTGCCAAAATTATAAATTCAGCCAAAATGAAAGCGGTAAACCTGTTACGCCCGGGGATCTTGCCGAGTTTATGTTAAAATTACAGACACTTGGCTGCCACAACATAAATCTTGTGACCCCGACTCATGTAATGCCCCAAATCCTTATGGCCTTAAATATAGCGGTAGATAACGGCCTGAATATCCCTATAATCTATAATACCAGCGGATATGAGTTACCTGAGATGATAGAATTGCTCGACGGAATTATTGATATTTACTTAACCGATATGCGTTACGGAGATGATTCCCAAGCATCGAAATATTCCAACGCAAGAAATTATACTCATTATAACAGGGAATCGCTTAAGGAGATGTTCAGGCAAGTAGGAAACGTAGAATTAGATTCAGCAGGAATAATAAAAAAAGGGGTAATCGTAAGGCACCTTGTTCTTCCGGACAACATATCCGGCACCGAAGAAGTCATGCGTTTTATAAGTAAAGATGTGTCCTCTGAATTATTTGTAAGCCTCATGAGCCAATATACTCCTTGCTATAAAGCAAATGAATATGTAGAATTGTCAAAAGGCCTCAGCCCAGAAGAATATGTATACGCAGAAGAGATCATGCATAAATACGGATTACATAATGGCTGGATCCAGGAAAACTCAAGTAGCCAAGAATTCCTGGGAACAAACATAGAGTCAATTGATAATGGACAATCAAAATAACAAGAGCAAAGAAAAAAGAAGCTTACTGGATCTATGGCAGGCATTATATAGTAAAATATTTAAAATAAATGATTCGCCGGAAAAAATCGCCCTTGGGCTGGGAATAGGGGTGTTTGCCGGGTTAACACCGACCATAGGCCCGTTAACTGCTATTTTTATTGCAGTTATCTTAAGGGCAAACCGCGCAAGCGCACTGTTAGGAGTACTGCTTACCAATACATGGTTAAGCCTTTTAACTTTTATTCTCTCCATAAAAGTCGGGGCGGCACTTCTCGGATTACAATGGGAAAATATTTATTATGACTGGGTCTATTTTCTAAAGACTTTCCATTTAGCAGATTTGTTTAAGATGTCCATTATAAAAATAGCCATACCTGTAGTAATAGGCTATCTTATAATGGCATTGGCCCTTGGCATTATAACCTATTTTATTACTCTCATAATACTAAAATTAAACCGTTATTTAACACAAAAAAAAGCGGGAAAAAATATATAAAAATGCTTTTATTTTAAGTTTTTTGTATTAGAATTAATAGGAAGGAGGTGCATATGAAAAAAGGGTTGATAATTATGGTAGTAGTAATATTTTCAGCCTCATTGTTGGCTGGCTGCGCCAGCGTTTTACCCACTGGTATACTTTATACCGAGGTAAAAGCTCCTGTTGCTACAGGTGTTGACGTTGGTTCGTACAGCAAGGTCGGTACTTCCAAAGCTACATCAATATTAGGATTGGTAGCCACAGGTGATGCCAGTATCAAGGCGGCTATGGCAAATGGCAGGATCACCAAGATAAAATATGTTGATTACGACGCAAAGAATATCCTAGGTGTTTACGGAGAGTATACGACAACCGTATACGGGGATTAATCTGTATTAGGAAAAAAGAGCTGCCTGATTATAAAACAGGCAGCTCTTTTTTTGTTCTCGTTGTTTCCTGATAGACAAGCCCTAAACCCTGCAATTTTATACCCCTATATTTTAATTGAAAAAAATAGTTTATTAGACTAAAATAAGATCATGACTAGCTTTAACGTAATAACAGATTACAGAAGAGTAAAAGACGCGATCTTAAGGTCGAGTAATATTGCTATAGCCAGCCATATTAACCCGGATGGAGACTCAATAGGCTCTCTTCTGGCCCTGGGTTTAGGGATAGAGAAGCTTGGTAAAAAAGTCCATCTCATTAGCTCTGATGGCGTCCCCAAGCGTTACCGTTCATTGCCCGGGGCATCGCGTATTAAAAATAAAATAAACGAACAGCCTGATTTGGCGATTGCGGTAGACTGCAGCAATAAAGAAATATTAGGAAAAACATATGGGCGAAGTTTTAGGTCGGCAAAAGAAGTCCTTGAGATTGACCATCATGAATTCAGGCGCCCATTTGGGACAATTGCGCTTATTGATAAAAAATCCGCCGCCGTAGGAGAATTAATATACCAGCTGCTCAAAAAATTAAGAGTAGGAATCACCAAAGATATCGCCCACAACTTGCTTACTTCCATAATCGTAGAAACCAATTCCTTCAGGCTGCCTACGGTAAAACCCCTTACTTTTGAGATTTGTACTGACCTCATAAAGAAAAACGTAGATTTCCATAAATTAGCCGAAACAGTTTATTGGTCACGGACCCGCCAATCAGTAATATTAAGCGGCATATGCATGAAAAGATGCAAGTTCCTTAAAAACGGCAGCCTTGCATGGTCAATAATCAGGAAGAAAGATTTTGAGATGGTTGACGGCAGCGATGAAGACGTAGATACTGTCGCCGATGAGATCCGCTCAATACAGGAAGTCGAAATCGCGATTTTGTTCCGTGAGAAAAACAAAAAGCACCTGCGCGTTAGCCTGCGCTCAAAAGGCAGGCTGAATATAGCCTCAATTGCCGAGAAATATGGGGGAGGGGGGCATTTCGATATAGCAGGCTGCTACATACCTAATAACATAAAGTATATTAAAGACGTGATCAGTATGGCCAGGCATATACTTGGCTAAAGTTTAAACTATGCTAAAAAGGATAAAGAACTACTTCTTCGCAGGCCTTTTAATAACTCTTCCGCTATTTTTAACCATTTATATAATTCTGGCTTTATTCCATTTCATTGATAATACTACCGGTAAATATATAAGCAACTATTTAAATAATACCTTCGGAATATATATACCCGGATTGGGCATACTTATATTTATTGCAATCGTAACGTTCGCTGGCTTCTTAAGCAAAATATTTATAGGCAAGCTTTTTATCCGCGCTTTCGGAAGAATAATAAAAAGGTTCCCGCTAATCAACCAGATTTATCCTGCAATAAAAATGATCACTGAATTCATGTTCTCCTCCAAGAAGGAGAAGTTTAAGAAGACCGTTTTGGTCGAATACCCGAAAAAAGGCACATGGATGATTGGATTTATTACAAACGATGGCATGGATGAAGCGGATAATAAAATCGGCCCTGATTTAATAGGTATCTATATACCGTTTTCTCCTAACCCTACATCCGGGTTCTATGCATTAATCCCTAGAGCCGAAGTCGTGAACACGGACATATCTATAAAAGATGCTATGCAGCTTATTATTTCCGGAGGAATAATAAACCCTAAACATCATAAAAAAGAAACGCCCCCTGAAGATGAAAAGCTACAGTGAGCATCTTTTGTTTAATACTCCTGAACGCATCGCATTCATAAATATCACTCCCCAAATAGAATCTGCCCTTAAAAAAAGTAAAATTCAGGAAGGCTTTTGCCTTGTCAACGCAATGCATATCACTTCAAGCGTATTTATTAATGACGATGAAGAGGGCCTGCACAAAGATTTTTCCTCATGGCTTGAGAAGCTTGCTCCTCATGATCCATCCAGATATAATCATAACCTGACAGGTGAAGATAATGCCGATGCCCATTTAAAAAGAACAATTATGGGTAGAGAGATAGTCATTGCGGTAACCAAAGGGAAACTCGATTTTGGCCCCTGGGAACAGGCATTTTATGGGGAGTTTGACGGAAAAAGAAAGAAAAGGGTATTAATAAAGATAATAGGGGAGTAGGTTAGTTCATAGCTGATGGTTCATAGTTCATAGAAATAGATAAAGTATCTGGTCACAAAGACACAAAGTCACAAAGACACAAATATTGCGTTATGCGTATTGCGTACGGCGTATCGAGAATCTAGTATCTAGAATCGAGCATCTATTAGTTTACAGACCACGGTCCACAGACCACAGCTTGCTGAACGCTGATGACTGAAAGCTGATAATAATGAAAACATACCTTAAACCAATTATTTACACACTGGTATTTGCGTTAATCTTAATTTACCCTGTTAAAGTCCTTGCGGCAAAAGAAACCAAAAGTATCCCCTTGCATTTCTTCGCAGTGCACTGCGAGCCGACAACAGCATTTAACAGGATGTTTGAGACTTTGTGTTCGTTTGTACAACTTGCTGATACTTATAAGATAAAATTAACCATTGAATTTACTCCTCAATGGGCAAACATGATATTATCAGATAAACAAAAATTATCACGTTTGCGTTCCTGGCAAAACAATGGCCACGAAATTGCAGGACACCACCATCCGGCAACGCATAAGTATACTTGGGATGGCTATAGTGATGATAAAAACAAATTTAACGATCCAAGATTCAAAGGCACCATGCAAGATTATGCTGATATATTAAACCGGCTTGCTTACCCTTTAAAAATCAATACGCTTGGTAACCCGGATATTAATGACTGGGTACAGGGGGTGCCTTATAGGACAGAAGGCTTTGTAGCAAATAATGCGGTAAGCGCGCCAGTAAAAAGCATTATAAAGGGAACAACGGTCTATACCTTAGGATACGGATTCTTAGGAGGCAAAATTAACCTGGTAAAATTAAAAAAGATCTATAACGCCTTTAAAGGTGATCAAGTCTTTGGAGTAGTAACTCATGTTTTTAATTTTGATGAGAATCCCGGGGTTATTGAAGAATGGTTTAAATTTATCAGTGAAAATGACCCTCAGGGCAAGAATAACCTGACTGTTAGCCAAATAATGAATAATAAATTAAAAAGGAGAATTGATGCGGAAAATTAATTTTGTTTTGATTATGTTTTTTTCTTTTCTATTCATCCTAAATACAAACGATATCGTATTGGCAAAAAACAAACAAAAGTCTTCAAAGAAATGCAAAGGAGCCAGGATTGAAGTGACTTGCCCGAAAGCCAAAGTCATCAAGAACCCTAATAAAGCAAAATACACAAAAGAACAAATCCAAAAGAAGATAGAAGAGAATAATAAAGGGTATATATACAAAAAGTAAGTAAGAGTAGGTTTGTTCATGGTTCATGGTTCATGGTTCATGGTTCATGGTTCATGGTTCATGGGCTTACAATAAGGATATTTTGATAAAAAACATTGAGACTCATACTTTTAACACCGATCCTCACAGCCCGCATAGCATCATTCTTGGGCTTATGCCCACAGATACAGCCGTACTTGATGTAGGGTGTAATTCCGGTTATATAGGTAAATGGCTTATCAAAAACAAAAACTGTGTCGTAGACGGAATAGATATAGAAGAATGTCTGCTTAGCAAAGCTAAAGAGAACGGCTACAGAAATACCTATAGAATAGACCTATCGAGCAATACTTTTTCATTACCTGGCTTCAAATACGATCAGATACTATTTGTGGATATACTAGAGCACTTACCCGAGCCCTCCAGGGTGCTGAATAAATTTATCAAAGAGAACCTTAAAAATAAAGGCAAAATAATAATTTCTATACCGAACATAGCCAGAATAGAATACAGATTAAGGCATTTATTCGGAAATTTTGACTACGATAATGGTATAATGCACAGCCAGCACCTTAGGTTCTTTACCATGAAAACCGCAATACGGATGATAGAGCAATCCGGATGTAAAATAATTAAAATTATCCCCACAGGCCTTGGCCACAGGCTAAATATCCTAACCAAGCTAACCGCCTTTCAATTTATCTTCATCTGCACCCACTGTTATTAATCAGCAGGGGAGGTCCGTTTCTCCCACTCATCACAGAAGTGCCCCCAGCGGGGGCAACTCTATGGTCAGCGGGAGAAACGGACCTAAAAGGCTTGACATCCACACAAATGTGTGGTATAGATTGGTTTGTAGTTCATGGCTGCCTGCCGGTAGACAGGGTTGATAGATCATAGCTGACAGCTGACGACTGAAAGCTAATAGCTGATTAAGGAGGTTGACAATGCTAACGAATGACTTAACTACAAAACAACAGAAAGTGCTGGAGTTTATAAAAAACAGGATAGAGGAACAAAATATTCCTCCGACAATAAGGGAGATCGCGGCTGAATTCGGGTTTAGCTCAACCGGTACAGTACGTGACTATTTGAACGCATTGCAAAATAAAGGCTATTTAAAACGCGCCAGTTACAAATCCCGCCATATAGACCTGGCAAAAAGCAACATTAATAAGATACCGATTATAGGCACGATTGCCGCAGGAAGCCCCAGCTTAGCTTATGAAGATATCCAGGGATACGTTGACCCTTATGACTTATACTTAGGAAGGCTTAGTTATAATGATGTGTTTGCCTTAAAAGTCAAAGGCGACAGCATGGTTGATGCCGGCATACTTGAAGATGACATTGCTATCATCAAAAAACAACCGCTTGCGCATAACAATGATATAATCGCAGCATTACTTGATAATAATGAGGTAACACTAAAGATATTCAAGAATACAGGCAGCCATATTTATCTTGAGCCGGCTAATGTAAACTATCAGCCAATCCGCAAGAATTTCAGCGTAATTGGCAAGCTAATCAGCTTACTAAGGAAATATCGGTGAACAAAGATATTCAATCCTTGATCCTAGATTCTTAATACTAGATTCTCGATACGCCGTACGCAATACGCATAACGCAATATTTGTGACCTTGTGACCTTGTGGCTAGATACTTTATCTATCTCCATGAACTATGAACCATGAACTAATATATACTAGATACACAATACTAATATGGCTCTACAACAAAGCTTTAATCCAAAAGCCCGGTGGGACAGGCATATTCCCGAAACATCAGCAGAACACCAGGAAGAACCGGATATTCTAAACGAAAAAATACAGGTCCTTGCCTGGTTTAAAGGCGCAAAGCTGATACCACGGATTTTTATTTGGAAAAATAAAAGTTATAAAATTAAGAAAATAACCTATAACTGGCAGGAACGCCAAGGCAAAGAGATAATAATAAAATTCTCCATAAGCACACAAGCTAACCTATATCAAATCTCTTTCAATAATACAACGTTGGGATGGAGGTTAGAAAAAGTAATAGAATAATAGGCCTGTTCATAGTTCATGGTTCTTGGTTCATAGAAAACTCCATACCCATTAACAATGCACTATGAACAATGAACTATCAACAATGAACTAATCCATGATTCTCCACATCGATATGGATGCGTTTTTTGCATCTATTGAGCAAGCAATCAACCCAAGGCTAAAAGGCAAACCGCTAATAGTAGGCTCAAGAGGCAATAAATTATATACCGTAGTCTGCGCTGCAAGCTATGAAGCCAAAGCCCTTGGCATACACTCCGGAATGCCTACCAAAGATGCATTTCAGATATGCCCAAAAGCAGAATTTGTGGCAGCTGATCAGGGTAAATATATCTGGACCTCGCAACAGATCTACGGGATGCTTAAAGACTACAGCCTTGAGGCTGCTTACGCTTCAATTGATGAATTCCGTTTAGATATAGGCCAGGAAAATGCGCCCCTTGAACTGGCAAAAGATATTCAGGCAAGAATATATGCAAACTTTAACATAACCGCTTCAATAGGCATAGCGAAGAATTCCTTACTAGCAAAACTAGCTTCTAAAATAAACAAACCAAACGGAATATGCCTGCTTACAGAAACAAACTTAAGAGAAGTATTAGGTAAGACTCCGGTTGCTAAAATCGCAGGAGTAGGCCCAAAAACAGAGCTTCTTTTTACAACCTTGGGCATAAAGACATGCCTTGACCTGCACCAAAAAACAGCCAGATTCCTTAAAGAAACGCTGGGTAAATACGGCCTGAATTTATATGCATCTTTACATGCAACCGAACACCTTGAGTCAACAAACGAAGAAGAAAAACCCAAATCAATAAGCCATTCTTACACATTTCCCAGGACATCAGAAACCATGGGGTTTATCAAGGCCTGGTTAAGGCTGCTTTCAGAGATGGTATCAGAAAGGCTAAGGAGCCAAAACTTGGTTTCTAACACCATAAAGCTTTGGCTTAACGGCCCGCAAATGGGCAATTTTTGCGCCCAAAATACCATTACCCAGGAGACTGATGATGGTTACGAGATCTACTCAAATACCCTGAAAATACTGGCTAAAACAGGCCTAAAAAGGCCAAAAATAAGGGCTATTGGGGTAAGCTGCAGCAACCTAAAAATTAAATTATACCCCCCTTTACTTATTGAGCAGAAAAAGAGGGGAGACCTCTTAGAGACATTAGATAATATAAACAACCGCTATGGCGAAGGTTCAATATACCCGGCAATAGTAATAAAGACAAGGAAAATGGCCTAATGTAATCTAAATAAGACTAAGTAAGAGGAAATAAGGATAATTAAGATCCTGCAAAAGATACGTATCTGGATGTCAGAGTAAAAAAGATAAAGTAAACATGAGTAAAAGGAAAATCGGTTATCCACATGAAAAACAATATTATTATAACTATTTGCGCCTAAACATAGTTACAGCATTTACGCAATATGCTAAAGTTAACATAAGATATATTATAGGAAGTTAATATATAAGGCAATTTAAGGCTTTTTTGGTTATTAAGACCATTCCTTGCGGCCCACTTTTCAAGTTAATTTATTAATTTCCTGGGATTCCTGAAGCTGGCTGGAGGTATTTTTCTTATTAGAAACAAGCGCGTAGAACCCGCCTTGTATTTTTATGATTTTGCCGTTAGTAATACTATCTGCTATCTTTATCCGGGCCTTTCTCAAGATACGGCTGAATGTCTGCTGGGAAACCTTCATTGACTGGGCAGCCTCTTTTTGCGGCTTATTAAGCCTGTCAGAAAGCCTTATAGCCTCAAATTCATCCATAGTAAGGCATACTTCATCAGGCCTCCCAGGCTTGCCTCTGGGGCTAAATTGGGATATCCTTGGATCCTGTCGTATAATCCGGTATTTCTTTGGCCTGCCTTTAGGTTTCATTAGATTTACTTGCTTTTACCAGTATTTTACTCAAACTTACTTACTTTTAACGCCCATGTTATTATGAGTATATACTCATTAGTCTTAATTATATTGCCCGATTTTGTGCTTGTCAAGGCAATTTAAATTGAAGTATTTTGTATTAATATGTTATACTTATCATGCTATGATGCAAACAAAACAACGCACAGAATTACGCAGATTATTGGTACCAGCGCTTTCCAATTCTTTAAACGTTTTAGCGCTGCCCCTGAGCGAAATTGAAGGCCTTATTGAAAAGGAGCTGGAATCAAATCCTGCCCTTGAAGAAAAGCCTTCTTATAGCGCCTCTGGCGGATCTTTAGCCAAGGGTTTCCGGCCAGCCTCTCCCCTATCGCTTAAAAAATTTACTGATGAAGACGTCAAATTCCAGCTTGAATCTGTCACTAAGAAAACCTCCTTGCAGGATTGCCTGCTTAGGCAATTAGGGATATTTGTTTCTGATGATGGTGACTTCAGGATTGGTGAAGAAATCATAGGCAATATTGATGAAAACGGCTACCTAAAAGCCAGCTTTGATGAGATAGCCTCCTCCTGCGCTGTCCCTGCCGGGACTGTTGAGCGCATCTTAAAGATAATACACGAATTTGAGCCTGCTGGCGTGGGAGCGCGCTCTGTGAAAGAGTGCCTTCTTATACAGCTTGACCAAAATAGCGATACAAATCCTATACTAAGAGAAATTGTTGAAAAACACCTGGATAACGTAGCAAAAAAGAATTTTAAAGTAATCGCAAAAGACCTGAATCAGGACCCTGGTTTAATTGAAGAACTTGCGCATAAAATCCTTAGGCTTGACCCTAAACCCGGAAGAAACTATTCCACAGAAGAAGATCAAAGGATCAGGCCGGATGCAAGAATCGAAATTCATAGTGATGATATAGAGGTAATAATAAATGATGAAAGCCTGCCTAAAATTGATATAAACAAAGAATACAAAGCAATGCTTAAGGATAAAAGCCTTGACCCTAATTTAAGAAAATTCATAACCGAAAAGATTAAAGCCGCTAATGATATACTCAGGGCTATCTCAAAGAGAAAATCGACATTAAAGCTGATTTTGGAAGTAATAGCAGATATTCAATGCGAGGCTATAAAAAATGAAGAATTTTCTCTGCTAAAACCGCTTACATTTAAAGAAGTGGCGCAAAGAATCAATATGCACGAAACTACTGTCTGCCGGGCCATAATGAACAAATATGTAAAAACACCCTGGTCAATGGTTGCAATCAAAGATTTTTTCCCAAGCAAAGTCTTTGATACCAATGGCCAGTCAGTCTCATGCAACCAGGCAAAAAAATTAATTAAAGATTGTATTGATATTGAGGATAAATCCCACCCATTAAGCGACAAGCAGATTGCTGAGCTTATCCATAAAAATTCCAATATAAAGGTATCCAGGAGGACTGTAACAAAATACAGGCAGGACTTAAAGATACTTTCTACGGTATTTAGAAGGAAACGCTAGCCCCCTTCCCTATCATTCTACGATTAAGCTTTCAGTCATCAGCTGTCAGCCGTCAGCGTTGACTCGATCCTAGATTCTAGATGCTCGATTCTAGATACTTTATCTATCTCTATGAACTGTGAACTAATTTATAGCTATCGTGGCAAGATCTATCAGGTTTTTGACTAAATTTGCCTTATCCATGTCAAACCTGACCCCTGAATCCCTAAAAGCAGCTAAATTCATAACGCCCTGCACCTTCTCCCTGCTCTTAATGGGTATAATCATAGAAGAACCAAGCTGCGGGCGCTGTAACAAACCTCTTAACCTGTCATTTTGAATCTTATCATCAATTACAAGCGGCTTGCCGCTTTCAGCGACAATACCGGATATACCATGCCCAAGGCTGACCCTTGTTTTTCTTACAACATCTTCAGAAAGGCCTTTAGCAGCCTCTATAGTGAATTCGTTAGTATCAGCATTAAGCATCATCACAGAACCAATATCTGCCTGACTTACCTGAGAAGCGACTTCAAGTAAAGCATCAAGCAGATTAGGCGACCTTAAGGGATTTACAGAAAGCGCTTCATTCTTGAATTTCTCGTATGACAGATTCAAGCTGTATTCTGCCACGTTCTTTATTACTTCAATCATGGACTGCGCCGCAAAGAATGATGTAACTTTGATTTCAATAAATGCATTCCAGAATTTCTCAAATTCAATATTAAGCTCTTCGGCAACTTTGCGGTATTCATCTTTGGGCTTGCGCATAACCAAAACAAGCGGGCCTACAAGCACATATCCGACTACTTTGCCATCAATACGCAACGGGGCAATAAAATTTCGCAAATCTGCCCTGCATAAGAAAGTAAGGTTTTTATCAACATGTGCCTTTCCGCCAAGGAAACTCGGTAGGCACAATCCGCATATTTCATCTTTTATTTTTATGTCTTTTATTAATTCCCTGCAAAGGCGGGGCTCTGAACTGGGGGTAGTTAACGGTTTACCATTAACATCAAGAGTGCGAATCGTTACATTTGTAATAGCCGAAAAATTATCCTGTATTACCTGCCACTCCTTTAGATTTATGAGGTCTTCAAACGACAGCCTATGCCATCTGGGGTTATTGTTCTCTGCCATTATTCTTGAGTAAACCAAGTTTGCCCATCTTTTTATAAAGAGTAGTCCGATTAATACCCAACGCTTTTGCTGCCTCGGTCCTGTTCCAGTTTACCGTATTTAAGGTATTAATTATTAATTCTTTTTCAGGGGCTATTAACGCATCTTTAAGCTTCAGGCAGCCGCTCTTATCTACAGCCGCTGATTCGCTTGAGAATTTTTGTTTTTGCAGGAAATCCGGCAGGTCGTGGTGACTTATAACCGGACCCTTACACAGTATGATCGTCCTCTCAATGACATTTTCAAGCTCCCTGATATTCCCCGGCCAGCTATATTCAATCAATAAAGACAATGCTTTATCAGATATGTCGTCTATTTTTTTATTTATACTCTTTGAATGCTTGCTTATGAAAGTCTTGACCAAAAGCGGTATATCTAACTTACGCAGCCTTAGCGGAGGCACTTCTATAGAAATTATGTTTAAGCGGTAATACAGGTCCTTCCTGAATTTGCCCTGTTCGATTAATTGTTCCAGGCTCTGATTCGTAGCAGCTATTATCCTTACATCCACTTTTATTGTCTTATTATCCCCTACCCTTTCTAAGTCTCCTTCTTGCAACACGCGCAATAACTTGACCTGAAGCACAGGGGAAAAAGCGTCTATCTCATCCAGAAAAATAGTGCCGCCGTCTGCCAGCTCAAAACGACCCATTTTATCTTTTATGGCCCCGGTGAACGCCCCTTTTACATGCCCGAATAATTCACTCTCAAGTAGAGTATCGGTAAGCGCCCCACAGCTTACCTCAACGAAAGGCTTCTTTTTCTCCTGGGTGGTACAATTATGTATGGCATGCGCAATCAGCCTTTTACCGGTGCCGCTTTCTCCGTGTATCAAAACAGTGGCCCTGGTATTAGATACTGCTTCTATAAGATTATAGATTTTTTGCATCTTTTCGTCTTTACCTACTATATCAAGAAAGACCTCGCGCTCTTTAACTGATAATTGCTCTTTAAGCCTTAAGTTTTCTTCTTTGATCCTGCACTGGTCAAGATAGCGCTTGATAATTATTTTTATCTCGCTGTCAACTATCGGTTTGGTTACGTAATCATATGCGCCGTGCCTCATCGCCTCCACTGCCCCGTCAATAGTCCCATATCCGGTCATCAGGATAACTGCGGCATCGTATCTTAAGCTCTTTAAGCTCTTTAATAACTGCATCCCATCCATCTCCGGCATCTTCATATCAGATATTATGATATCAACCGTATAATCTTTTAAAAGGTTCAGCGCCTCACTGCCGTTGCAGGCAGTACTCACTGCATAGCCTGAGACCGTAAGCATCTCAGAAAGAGAACGTCTAACCAAAGGCTCATCATCAATAATAAGTATATGCCCGTGATTATTATGCATTCTTGGTGTATTTTCTGTTTATTGTAACGGTAAAATTTGAGCCGTCTCCGACAGCGCTGGATACATCGATCTTTCCTTCATATTTATTTATAATCTCCCTGCAGATCGACAGCCCCAGGCCCGTACCTTTACCGACAGGTTTAGTGGTAAAAAAAGGCTCAAAAATATGCCCCAATATTTCGGAAGGGATACCGGTACCTGAATCTTTAAAACCGATCTTGACGGTATCATTATGCAGCTCAGTAGAAATCTCTATTATTCCGACTGCCTGAATTGAATCCAGGGCATTCTTTATTAGATTAGAAAAAACGTGCTGCAAACCGAAATCAACCACTTTAATGGAACCGGCATTGAATTTCTTCTTTATCTGGATATTGCCGTTCATGATTTTCTCAGCGTAAACTTTTAGAGGCTCATCCAGCATATCATTTAAATAAACATATTCTCTTGTCTTTAATGAATCTACGTTGACGATATGTGAAAATTCGTATAATGATTTTGTAATTTTAGCTATACGGCTTAAACCATTCTTTACTTCTAAAAGGTATTCCTTGCTTACTGAATTGTTCTCTATCTGCTCAATAAGGATATTTGTGAACCTGATTATCCCGTCAAGGGGATTATTGATTTCATGCACAACTCCCGCAGCAAGCTTGCCTACAGAGGCGTATTTAGTAAGCAGTTCTTTTTCTTTGCCTAAACATTCTTTCTCGGACTTTAATTCACTGCAGCTATCGCTTGCCTCAAGAAGCATGACTGCATATTTTACTATTGCTACGGCAAATTTAAGATCACTCTCGCTGAATGGCTCTTTATTCGATTTATCGGCAATATTTATCAGGCCGATCAAACCTTTGGAAGTTATTATCGGTATTGACATAAATGACGCTGTCTTATAATGCTTGTACCCATTGCTTCTAAAGCGCGCGTCTGCTTTGATGTTCTTGACCAGCACCGGCTTATTGATATCTGCGACCTTTCCTGAAACACCCTCACCTACCCTTTTCTTAAGACCTTTAATACGAAGGTTGCATGAATTCAGGAAAGAATCAAGGATAAGCTCCTTATGCCCGGCATCAAAAATAAAAAGGGAGCCGCATTCAGCAGAAAGAGCATACATAACATCCTTGAGCACCTCTTCAAGGAAACTCTTGAACTTTAAATCCAGGGATGAATTTAAGATTTGATTACTTTGCGGCATTCTTCTCGATTTCTTTCAGTAAATTATTTGCAACCTTGATAAGCCTGCTCCTGGGGTAACGCTTGGTAAACTCGGCCAGGATTTCTTTTGCTTTGGGGAGATTCTTCAGTTGAGTCGCGTATATCAAAGCCTTGTTTAAAGTTGCTGTCTCTACTGCAGATTGCGCCTTTGGATTATCTTTATAATTCTTTATTATAGAGTCATAAGCAGAAACTACCGCATTCCAATCCTTTAATTCCATATAACAGTTGGTCATAAGGAAATACGCATTAATAGCGATTCTGGGGTCGGTATTATCCTGTATAAGCGTTTTATAATGCGCTACTGCCTCCATATACGCTTCATTCATGCTCTCAGGCTGGAATTTTGCCTTATAATGCCTGGCAATATAAATAGGAAGCTCAAATCCGGCGCGTGAATAAGGGTATTTTTCGTAAACCTTCTTATATTCATTGACAGCCAGGCCCCACTTATTCTCCATTTCATATGAATTCCCGTATAAAGCCATCGCCTCGGAAACGATTACCGGGCTGTTGCTGTATTTTTTCATTATAGCGCTTAGTTGTTCTCTTGCCTTGTCAAAATCCTCTTTTGCCGCATAAAGCCTGGCAATAGTAAAGTCGGCATCAATAGCAAGGTTAGTACCGGGATATTTATTTGCGAATCCATTAAACTTCTTGACTACCTGCTCAATCTGCCTTGGGGGAGTTGAATGCGGATTGCCAAATATATCCCCTGCCTGCTTCTGCAAACCCCAGTAACGTTTCTCTATAGCGTACCTATCCGAACAACCCAGAACCACAAAAGCTAAAGCCAATATCAATAATATTCTATTTTTCATTTTTTGTCCTTATCAGATAAAAACAAAATAGTAGTCCCGATTGTTACCAATGGGTCGATTAAGAGAGTCGCTATGGCTATACCTAAGAGAGAAACAAGCAGTATGAATTCAGGGAAAACATTAAAGACCAGGAATTTTGTATTGTAATTAAGCACGATAACCGGGCCGTAAATAACCATCGGCAAACCGACAAGGAGCAAGGTCGCGAAAAACTTCTTTTTAAATAATTTGAATGAAGATATTACGGAAGGAATGATCTTCTTTTTCTCTATAAGAAGGAAAGGTATAGCATAGGCAAAACCTGACTGTATAAACAAGGCGATGAGAAAACTTATTATTGATAATATCGGCCCAAGCCAAGCTCTTGTGCCTATAAATAAAAGTTTAGTATGGCCGCCTGCAAAATATTTAATCAGGCCTATGGTTAGAAGCTTGGTAAGAAAATAAAAAGAAAGCGTTATCACAAAAACAATAAAAAAAAGCGAGATGTAATTCTTTGATGCGGATTTAAAAGATTGCTTAAGATATGATCTCTTATTACCTATTGCCTCTAAAACCGAAAGCACAACAGTCCCGCTTACCAATGAACCGATAAATATTGATAAAAACATCCTTGATAGCGAAACAAGTTTGGGCATCAGGAAGAAATTAGCCGGATAATGCAGAAAAGCTTCGCCCCAAAAGGTCCTCACCCATGGCCCGAAAACCCTGACAAAGGGGTCTCTGGGTATAATAAAGATGAAAATTAAGGCTGCTAGTTCAAAATAAGCGAAATAAATAAAGGGCAGAATGAGCTGACGATGCTCTTTTAGGGTGGAAAAAAGCGTTTTATATACTTTTATTACTGGTTTTATACCGTTTTCCTTTGAGTTCATTATTTTTTGGGGGTTAATCAAGAACCTCAAAGAGAGGTAGTATAGTATAACCTTCTGACGGCTTTTTGTCAAGGACAAAAAATCTTATTTTTCTAAGAGTTAGGTAAAAACGCGGGATTATTTCTTACCTTTTTTCCAAGCCTTTGCCCTGGCATAAACAGCCATTCCAAGGAGACCGCTTGAGAGTAAGAGTAGGCTGCTGGGTTCGGGATTATGGGTCAGGGCTAAAGAGGCTCCATCAACAACTCCGGAATCTAAAACACCAGCTGATGCTCCGGCAGAGCTGCCGCCAAAAATAGAGCTCAATAAACCTCCCCCTCCATCGCTCCCTCCACAACCAGCGACAAAAGACATTAGAGATAAGGTTGTTAATTTCTTGCTTAATCTCATATTTTCCTTTAGAGTTAAATAAAAGGGGTAAACCTTACGATTTACCCCCTTATTTTTACATTTTCGAAAATGCACACCTATAAGGGGGCATTTATAGAATTATCGGTAAAGAAAAAACTTAGGCCTTTTTTCTCTTTAAACCTAACAATCCTAAAGCGCCCATCCCTAATAACAACATACTTGTAGGCTCGGGAGTTGCGAATATGTTATAAGTCTCAAAAACAAAGTCATTATAATCCCAGTCTGCACCGGCTGACCTGTCTTCAAACCCTATCAAGAATTTCTTCGGATCCGGAGTGCTTAAAACCAGAAAATGATATTTTCCGTCAGCATTTAATGACTTCTCGGAGTAAAACTTTCCGGCTGAAGTCAACCCCCACATTCCGAATTCTTCAGTCCCTGTAACTGTGTAAAACGTAATTACGGGAGGAGCATATAGCGCACTTCCACCTGCAAGATTAACTAAGGCTGGATCCAAATCATGGTCACCGCCGCTGTCGTAATATCTTAAAGTAACCGGTGCGCTTGCATACCTTGCCACCAGCCCGACAGTCCCGGAATTTGACTTGTATTTTCCGCCGCCTATAGCCAGATCAACTTCAAGAGCTTCAAGCTGATCATTATTGGTAAAACCAGTACTATACATAGCATTGTAGATTTCAAACATCTTTAGTTCTCCAGAACCTGTTGCCATACCAAGGTCTATCAATGCTGCGTAAGAAACTACGCTTACTCCCAATATTAACGCTGCAGTTAAAAATAGCAACTTCTTCATTTGTTTCACCTCCTTCTTAATATATTTAAATCTATTTCTTCCTTTTAATAAGACCTAAGCCTAACAATCCTAAGCCGAACAAAGACATTGTTGCCGGCTCAGGCACAGCAGAGGTCGCCAAAAAATTGGCATCAAATAAAGCTAAACTGCTAAGCCCATTATCTCCGACATTGCGTACACCAAATTCCAGCGTATAGCTCCCGGCTGTTGGCGCTTCCCAATTCCATTGCTGCCAATTTGTATATCCATAATTACCAACCTGGGAAATATCCCTGCTCCATACAGTAGAGTTACCGATTTTTACGTATGCATCATCATTGTAAGGCAGGTAGTCACCTGCATCAAAAGCAGCCCAGCCGGAAAGTTTAGCACCCTGCTGCAAACTCAAAGACTGGTTCACTATTGAATAGGCACCTGTGCCCAATCCGCTTGTAAGCTTTAAAAAATAATCACCTTCCACGGGAGAATATGCAATGTCTCCTGAATACGAATTAACTGTAGCTGCCAAAATGCCGGAATTATTTGACCATCCAGAAAGGTCGCCTGTTTCAAAACCTCCGTTTATTAACGCTGCGTG
Source organism: Candidatus Omnitrophota bacterium (assembly GCA_003598025.1). NCBI lineage: Bacteria > Pseudomonadati > Candidatus Omnitrophota > Candidatus Omnitrophota bacterium. The sequence continues at coordinate 139,707 of QZKH01000003.1, read as the reverse complement.
CGCGCTGATAAAAGACAATAAAGAAATACACATAACCGCAACCAATAACTTGACCCGAAACATATCCTCTCCTTTCCTATTTCTTCCTGCGTATTATTAAACCGAGTAATCCTAAGCCGAACAAAGATAACGATGCAGGCTCAGGGGTTGTTATTGAAAATATCCCGCCTATGTAATCATTGGCGCATGTTGCACCGCCATAGAAAAAACCTAAATCTCCGCTGTAACCGTTAGGTAAGAAATCATTCATATCAATAACTGTGCTTATTTTGTAATGCGGGTTGCTGCCGCCTAAATCATTCCAGGTAACTGCAGCATCGCCAAGTTCGGCATCAATATCCTTTATACTGACTAATTCTCCGTGATGCCAGATGAAACCATTACCCGGCCGGTCATAGCCTGAAATGTACCAATCCGAAACTGAATAAAGCTTACCTTGTATTAAGCCGTCGTGATTACGGAATGCCACACCATAGTCATATGTCCCGTCATTATTTACATCCAGCGCCAGGTCAGCAGGCATTGTATGCCATGAACCTACAGAATATCCTGAAGAAGAGTAATTTGAATAGATATCAAAGGTAAGATTGTTTCCTGCTTTTGTTACGTCAACTTTATATAATTCAAACGCTATATTGCCTATCCTGTCCCCTGCTGCGCTGTAAAGCGTGGTTGCGCTGGAATAAGGGTCAAGATAAGTAACCGTATAAGCGTAAATATCCGCGCTTATCGCGATCGTCAATACCAGAATAGCTAAAACTATACTTATTAACTTTAGCATTTACGCCTTCTTGAGAAAAGCAAACCCATCATGCCTAAGCCAAGCAATGATAATGTTGCCGGTTCAGGTACGGTATTGGTCAATTCAATATACAACGGAGGATCCCAGGTTACATCATGGGAATTGGGATTATCCACCAATAAAAGATCGCCGTTATTCTTCACTTTATAACCGTATGCGTCAAAATGCACGATAGGAGAACCCTCTGTTTCTATTGATATATCAAATTCAATATACTCTTCTGCGGCAAGGTTCCCGATATAATAATCATAGAAATATGTATCGTCGCCGAAAACTCCGTGCGAATCCGTGATATACGGATGATCTCCGGAAGTATCAAAATCACTATCATCAAGCCCGTCTCCGTCTATATCAATAGATAACCCATCTTTTGTGCTTTCTTTCAAAGCGATAACGAGATAAACATCCTCAATATCATCTTGAGTAAAAGTGTTTGTAATCCTGAGAGTAAAATCACCCGGGCCGGTTATCCAGCTATCCGTAAACCACGGGTCAGGATTGCTGTTAATATAAATTGAAGGTGTAGCATCAAGCCAAAGAGAAGCATCAGCCTGATTAAAAATAAAGAGTGAAATCAATAAGACAAATACAAATATTAATTTTTTCATTTTACCTTGCTCCTTTTCCTGTTAACATCACAAGCACTGTCCCTGCCATTATTCTTAAATCAGCGGCAAGGCACATTCTCTTGATGTATAACAAATCAATTTTAATTTTCTTTTTAACGTCTTCTAAAGTCTCGTCATATTTATGCCAAACCTGCGCCAAACCCGTGATACCAGGCTTAACGGAGAGCCTTTTTTCGTAATCAACGATTAAGGTTTTTAATTCCCTTACCAACTCTGGCCTTTCAGGGCGCGGCCCTACAATACTCATCTCTCCTTTTAGGACATTGATTAACTGCGGGACTTCATCAATATGAGTTTTCCTGAGAAGCTTTCCGACAGGCGTAATCCTGGGGTCATTTTTTCTTGCCCACACGGCGCCTGTGCCTTTTTCAGCGTTAACATACATTGTCCTTAATTTATAAATACGGAATATTTGCCCGCCCTTGCCTACCCTATCCTGCCTGTAGATAAACGGCCCGGATGAAGTCAATTTTATCAACAGGGCTGCAAAAGCCATAACAGGCAAAGCAAACACAGCAGCCACAAAAGCTAAGATGATATCAGCAAGCCTCTTAAAACGTTCATAACTCTTTCTTGCAAACCTGACAAGCATGCCGGTCAGGCCGCTTAAAAGCAAAAACATACTGCTTGGTTCAGGCGCGCGGGCTTTATTGGGGGTTCGCTGGTTAGGTTCTTGTGCAGAGTAACCGCTATTCAGGCTTGAATCTTCAACGATAGATGGATGCTCAACATAAGTCACTGCAAAAATATTTTTTATGCTGAAAACCGGCTCAAATGCCAACAACATGCCGGAAATAAACAGGATCGCCGCCAACAGGCTGAATTTTGAAATTTTGTTTTTATTTTTCGCTTTCATCAGATTTTAAGTACTAGGGACAACCGAGATGGGTGTTGGAGGGTATTACCCTACAAAATCTTACCTAGTATATATATTTATAGCAAGATTCATGCCATAAACAGAAAAATTAAAAACTTTTTTAAAATTTTTATATATATGCATTATAAGGAGTTATGATGATATCCCAACCTTGCCTTCTGCTAACCATTGCCTAATAAATGTGCAAATATAAGGCTATGTTTACATCCTGCAACATAATAATGCCGTGCTTAGCGCATGTATTTAACTACTTGATTATCAAAGGGATAGATAAGCCCGAAGAGTATATTATTTTCAACAATTTATTTAAAAAAGTTACTAACTGAAGGCTCAATATCACGAGTAAAGGCTTTTAATGTATTTAAAGCTTTCCCCTCCTGCCCGGGAGTAAAATCAGCCGAAAGCCTTATGAGCGCATTCGGTGTCTGTTTCCCCACAGCCCTATTCAAAACAACCCTTAATTGCTGTAGTAAATATTTATGTGTATTAAAGGCGCCTGCCTGAAACCAATAAGCAACCAACTGACGATGGTCTGCTTTTTCAATTATTAACTTTACGGCTTTTATTTTATCTGTCAGTTGAACTGTTGATTTATCAACAACAGTTACTCCGCTGCCCATATAACAAATCTCCGGAGGATGGCTGACCTTTCGGTTATCAAGAGAATAAATAAAATAAAAATACACCTTCTCCTGCGCAGCATTTGTATATTCCCTGACAAAAAGATTCCTCGTTTCAAGTATCTTATAATCGCGCTCGGATATTTCAAGGTCACGCGCAACCCATCCGTTGATTTCTTTCGGAAAAGTTGCGACTTTCGCATCCTCAGATTTGTCAAAACTCGATGGGAAATATGACACGATGCAGACTACCGACGTAAATAACAAAACGGCCGCAGCAATATAAAATGTTTTATTTTTCATTCCAGCACCTTCCCTATTAAGAGTAATGCAAAAAACGCGAATACAAAAACCACTACGCCCATAACTGTATGAAACAAACCTGCGGCTAATTTTGAGCCGTACATCTCGCTGGCAAGCGAAAGCGCGACTATCCTGATAACATTTCCGGCGATAGCAACGGGGACCGCGGAAACAAATAAGATATATTTTTTGATGACCGGCAGGCTGCTGTTATAAGCCATAAGCGCGCCCAATGCGATAAGCGCGATCAACGACCTTATCCCTGAGCAAGGGTCCTCGACAATTATATAGGAATTCATTGTTTTTATTACGCTTCCATCCCTTATCGCCGGCACACCTAACTTATTGATGATTACCGTCGAGAGCTGCGCAGCTAAAATCTTCAATTTAAAACTTAAATTAGCAATTGCAACCAACGGCAGAGGTATCATAAATATCAGGAATAATACGGGGAAAATAAGTTTTTTAAGGAACTCTTTGCCTAAGAAAATAAGTATCAGCCCGGATATGACAAGCAAAATGGAGAAACCCGAAGTAAAATAAACCCTCCATAAAGCGCTGATAATGTGGATAAGCGTACCTGCGGCAAAAACAATCCAGCCTTTTGCCAGCGGCTGAGGCTTTATCTTTGACAAAACAGGCCTTTTCTGCCAAACCAAGTATAAACTGATAAAAGGCACAAGAAAACCATGGCTATAATACGTATCCTTTGCCGTCCATCTTTCGACCATCCAGATTAAAGTCGGAATATACGAAATAATAATCAACCCGGCAATTACAGCCAGCCTGATAACAGATTCTTTATTTAAGCTTTGCGTAAATCCAAAGTTGCTGCCTTTTCCCATAGGACCCCCTGTTTATTGTTTAAGAAACGGTAAAAACCGATTACCGCAGCATAATTCATAATACAGAACATATACGGAACATCGAAAATTTTATTGCGGCGCTTTGAATATTTACCGAGTATAGCAAAGATATAAAACGCCTCCTGAGAAAATAAAAATAATCTATAAAACGGCTCGTTAAATAAAAAGGCGCTGGATAATAATAGCAGTGCCAGGAATAGCGGAATAATCAGCCTTAAAAATTTATGTGAAAAAAACTGCCAGGATATTTTGCCCCTGAATGGATTAAATAACTCTTTGAGGTAATAAAATAACTGGAAATTCCCTGCCAGTGTGCGCACCCTTCTGGAAAATTCTATCTTCGGGTCGCGCTGAATACCTTATCATAAATCTTGGCCTTAGAGTCAAATACCGCACGATAGCCCTTTTCAACAATTTTCATGGGGATATAAACATCATCCAATATCATATCCTCAGGCAGCCCCGGGAAGAGCTTGCTTCTTATCGCATAGAGAGCGCCTGTCGCCCCAAGCATAGAGCCCATGCGTGATTCACTTTTACGGATAAACTTTTCATATTCCCAATAAAGGTTAATTCCGCCTGAAGACTTATTTTCCGGCGATTCATCCTCATAAATCAACTCTGAACTGACCGAGCCAACTTTTCCGTCGGCAAAATGCTTGACCAGCTCTTTTAAGGCATTATTGTCCAACCTCTGCCTGGCATCGGTAAAGACAAGGATTTCTCCTTTGGCTTCTTTTACCAGCTTATTCAGCATGCTCGGCTTCCCCAGCCTCTTCTCCTGCCTTACTAATGTGACCTTGTGACCTTGTGGCCTTGTGGCCTCAATATCTCGTTTTATTATTTCTTCGGTGCCATCCGTACTCCCATCCGACCCGAAAATAATCTCTAATCTATCCTGCGGATAATCAAGTTCCATCAAAGAATTAATCTTATTCCGGATATTTATCTCCTCATTATGGACCGAAATCAAGATAGATACCGTCGGATAAACATATTTTGCGGCTAATGGTTTTTTATAAAGCAGCGAAAACAGGTACGCCAATAACGGATACCCGAGATAAACATAAATTATTACCAACAGTGAAACCCAGAATAATATCTTCATTTCTTTAGCAATCCCATCCTTAATTTATCGTAATTGTTTATGCCTATCAAATTGATCGCTGACTTACGAAGCCTTCCTTCAAGCTTATCTTTTACGCTTGGCCCGCGTTCCAATACTTTTTTAAACTGGCCTATCCCCCAATTGCTCCTGATCGCTATCCTGCCGAATTCATAATCATTTATCCTGCCGGAGTCTGATGTAAAAACCCCTTTATATCCTGCTTTTTTCAGCATCCCCAATATTTTCTTATTATAGAATCCGCGCGGTATCGAAAAATAATAAATCTTTGTTTTAAGCTTGCCTTCAATGAATTCCTTTGAAGTGTTTATTTCATACCTGATGTCTTTATCGGATAGTGCGGGCATTATCCTATGTGTCATGCCATGCGAACCGATAATCATGCCATTATCATGCATTTCTTTTATCTGTCCCCAGCTCATATAGCCCGATGAGCCGATCTTGCCGGCTAATATAAAGAAATACGCAGTTAATCCCAGTTCTTTTAATACCGGATAAGCCTGTGTAAAATTCGTCACATCCCCGTCGTCAAAGGTTATTAAGCAGTCGACGGTCGACGGTCGACGGACCACAGCATCCAATTTACCGTGGACTGTAGACTGTGGACTGTGGACTTCATCAAATTTACTGTGTTCTGTGACCTTGTGACTTTGTGTCTTTGTGACCTGTGTAATGTATTGCATCTGTTCCCTGAAATTCTCCTTACTTACACAATACAGTCCGTTACCCGGATCCCCCAAAACAGGAAAACCCACAGAGTGGTACATTAGTATAGACTTTTTCTTATTTTCCGGTTTTTTCATCTTGTGCCAATCCCTCAAAAGCAAACGGTAAGTTGTACAAATATTCCATTACCCTTGCATAATATGCTTTTTGGTAAATCATGCCGTCAAATAACGGGTCAGTGCTTGCCTTCTGGTGCCTTACCGTGTAATCAAGCTTTTTATTCAATGTATCTTTGTATTTTTTATCTCCGGTCAGCCAATAGCTATAGCTAAGCGCATCTAATATAGCGCCGTACTCGTCGCTCTCAATAAGAAAATCAGTAGCATTAATAATACAACCGGCAATAGCTTTATTACCGGTAATCATATGATAATTTATTAATGCCGGTATGGTATATTGGCTCATAAAACTAAGATGTGGTTTGCCTTCCCAGCGTTTGCGTACAGGGTTATAATTTTCAGGCCAGGCTCCGTTGTATTTCTGGCCTCTAAAGAATAAATTCACCAGCTTATCTGCCTGTTCCTTATATTTTTTTTCTCCTGTAAGCTCATATAATACAACATCACCCCAAATAACATTTGCAATGGAGCGCTGAGGTGAAATATCGGGATGGCCGAAATATGTCATATGTTCTTTGAGAAAGAAACTTCCAACCTCGTCAATAACATCTCTTGCTCTCTCATTCCCCGTAAGATAATAATACAAAACCAGGCCGTAAACATTTGTATGCGAAGTTTCTTCGTTCCTTCCTCCCCAGTGGTCAGCGTTATGCCTGTGCATGGAGCCTGGGCGACTGTAATCTTCGGGTATCCTGCCTCTAAGCCTGCTATCATTTGCCACCGTATTATAGTGGCAGGTATCAATGTCCATAATGTGGCGCGAGAGGTTTTTGCCAAAAATATAATATTTGTAATTGCCTGTCCGTAAAAACTGTATTAATGCTCCGGCATGCGTGCCAACTCCCTCACAATTAAACCAGCCATGCCTTCCTTCGGGATGCCAGCCCCAGTCATCATAAGATTTATCGTACGCTTCCTTCCTATACCAGGATAGAGTATCGCCGAAATCTATCATCCCATACCAGCTAAATTTATCGACCTGCCTGCTGCCCCAGTCAAAAAGCTTGCTCAAGAAACTCTCTGCTGATTTAAAACGCGTGTCATACGGCCATATTCTCCCTAAAACCCTGGTATCTGATACCCATATAGGATCTGAAGTTATAACAACATCGCTTAATAAGCTCCGTATTTTATTCTTAACCTCGCCAACTTCATAATTTCCGTTATGAAAATTAAATGCCAGGTCATGCGTCTTAGCCAGGCCAAAGGCGCTGCCCCGTGCGACTGCGTCCGGGCCATAGGCTTTTTGAGTAGTTTTTAAGTCAAGTTTGCCTGCTTCTTTAGGCCAGAGATCGATTTTTAACTTACCCGCTTCTTTATCTACAGAAAACCCCTTAGGGAATTGCTGCCAAAAATCTTTTACTCCAATTGATACCCCATAGCCATCACTGCTCAAATCAAGCCATCCTTCAAGCCTGTTTCCGCTGCCAATCGGCTTACCAGAACCTGTTACTGTATAACTGTCCGGTTTAAGCTGTAAGAAACTGATGGCTCCGCCAAAAGCTGACTGCATAATTTTATCGTCAGCGGCAAAAGTTACAGCTTTATCCCCATCTATCTTTACGGGAAGCTCAATATAAACCGCATCTATGGTTTCATTCCTTGGAAGGCGTTTGCCTTTGTATAGGTAATGATATTTATTTTCCGGGTATCCGGTATAGACAAAGGTATGCTGGAGTTTTATTTCTCCGCTTAATTCATAGGCATGTATCCTGACAATGAATTTGCAATACTTCTTTCCGTTATCAGCAACAAACCATCCCTCTGCCTTTATGCAAGCCTCAAGAGGCCCGGATTTTTCAACGGTAAGCCTATAATTTTTATCCAAATGGCTGTAGTATTTCTTGCCGTCGCGCTCAAGCACAAGGCTCGCTTTTGATGAAACGATCTCGCTATCATCAAATTTCTTATCATTATTCTTATCCAGCCAAAGTTTATCATAAAGATAGAATCCGCTTTTGGGTATTACCAGCTTGATTTTTCCGGTATTTATCGCAATATTTTTTAAGCCTTCATCTACTTTTAAAGCTGATTCCTGTTTCTTCCTGCTTATTGCATTTGAATAAACTAAGTTGTATTTTTTAATAGTTGCGGCATCAACTTCAGGTTTAAAAGAGATCAATGCCCACTTAATACTGCCATCAGGCCACTTTGACACAATTTGAGCCTGGAATTCAATATTATTTCCCGCCCCGTCATTTAGCATAAGCTTATCAAGGCTGTTTAACTGCCCTCTTCCAAAAGGCACGCCTCCGCGGACAACCGTTGAGTTAAGCTTAGCCGTAGTAAAATTGTTGATATATATAGGCACAGATACCCCGTCTTCACAGCTGCCCCATCTGGCTTTATTAAACTCCAGGTAATCGCCCAAAGCGTAAACTTGCTCGCCTTCTTTTGGAATAAATTCGTCGTCTGATATGCTTTTTGCGACTTTCTCCAATGCTGCCGCGGGAAGAAGCATGACACTATCCAAATAAAATGCCTTTACCGACTTATTGCCCCATAAAAACAGGTTTAACTGGTCAATCTTAGACGGGTTTAATTTATCCCAAAGGCTTCTAATATCAACCTCGATTCTATTATTTGCATTTGGCCTTAAATGCAGGTCAATTTTAACCTTGCCGCCGCTATTATCCCGCACCTGAAGGATCATTCTCTCAGCGTTCTTATTAGGATTATAAATATCAAAAACAAGCGCCTCATACCCTGACCAATTTACAATACGCCTGTCTTTTTCAAAATATTTCTCTATCCTGACAGATGAGGAATCGCCCGAAGGCTCATAAGTAAGCTTTGCCGAGTACTTTCCGGAAGTAGGATGCTCTTCTGATATCTCAACGCTCGCTTTGGATGCATTCCATTTGTCTAAATCCGCGCTGTTTTCAAAATCGCATATAACAAGAGGATCTTTTGCCTTTGGGATATTGGCAATAACACGCTCTTTGACTTTTGATTTTATCTTATTTATTAGGGGCTTTGTTTTTGTAAGCACAGCGTAAGATAAACCGGCAAAGAGTATACCTGCGACAAAGATTAAGACAAAAGCTATATTTAAGCGTTTATTCTTCATTTATCCGCCTTAGGCAATTTGCTTTCATAAATCTTTTCATATAGCCCCTGTGTGCTATCGATCATATTCCTCAAATTAAATTCTTTTGCTACTGTAGCGCGAGCGTTATCTATTAGGCTATTAGATAACCGCTCATCATGGATTAACTTAGCGAAAGCAGCTTTTAACTCAGTATGGTTCTCAGGCTCAACTAAAAGCCCGTTAAAACCGTTAGTTATAACTTCAGGGACCCCTCCAACGCTTGAAGCAACCACAGGTACTCCTGCAGACATAGCCTCTAATATAATCATAGGAAAACCTTCCCTTGTTGAAGGAAGAGCAATCATATCTATTGCCTTAAACAGTTCCGGGATATCGCTCCTTACACCGGTAAAAATAACATTTCCATTAAGGGCAAGGTTATCACACACCTGTTTCAAATACATTTCTTGAGGGCCGCTGCCGACAATTAAACCTTTGACCTTAAATCCGCATCCGGTAAGGACCTTTAAGGCTAACAAGAAATCCTTATGCCCCTTCTGCGGCACCAATCTACCAATCATAGCTATTACTGTCTCATCAGGACTGATAGCCAATTGTTTACGAATATAGTTATCCTGACTGTGGACTGTGGACTGTGGACTGTGGACGGAATGTGATTTACTGTGCTCTGTGATCTGTGATCTGTGCTCTGATATACTTATGCCATTATAAATCACCTCTATTTTCCCAGAAGGGATCCCCACATTCTTAACATAAAACTCTTTGACACTCTTTGATACCGCGATTATCCTGTCTGTCTTAGCTGCTAAATACCTGTCTATGACAAAATGCAGCGGGGTCTTCCAGGTATCAGAATTATGCTCTGTGGATATTATCACAGGCACACTTGCCTTTTGTGCTGCTAATCTTCCCCAGAAATTCGCACCCCATAGATGTGTGTGCACAATATTTATTTTATTCTCTTTTATTATTTCAATGAGCTTTTTTATGACACTAAAGTCAAATTTCCATCTCTTTTTTAATTCTATTACCCTGATACCTTCTTTCTCAAGCTCATCTGCAAATTTGCCCTTAGAATTAAGGCAGCAGACTATCGACTTAAATTTATCCCTATCAAGCCCTTTAGCCAGGTTAATAACCACCCGCTCTGCGCCACCAAGGCCTAAACTCCAAATTATATATAGCACATTTAGTTTCATTATTAGCTATCAGTCATCAGTCTTCAGCTTTCAGCTGTGTGAAGAACCGATTAACTTTCTTTTCAGTCCAGTTATCATTGCCGAAAGTTCATCGCATTCATTTAATAACTTCTCAGCGATGGTTTTATCACAATAATCCAACTTACAAGCTACCTCAATGCCACACATAACTTCGTATGCTGACCTTAACGAAATATTTAGAAATCTGTTAAATTCGGGATCAGAGCCAGAACCACTACCTTCAGCTATATTCAATGAAATTGATATCGCGGCTCTTCTTAATTGTGCGCTTAGACCATAAATCTCTGTTGAAGGGAAATTGGAAGTAACTTTATAAATCTCTCCAATAAAATCCATAGCCCTATTCCAAACGTCTAATTTTCTAAACTTCTGCTCTTTCATTTATCTTCCTTTAGATGAAATCTGACAACTGAAAGCTGACAGCTCAGATTTATCATCCATTGCTGATAGCTGACGACTGATAGCTGAAAGCTCATAATACTCCATTACTTCTAAATATCTCTATCAACTCCCTAACATTAGTATCTATATTAAACTTCTTCTCAACATGTTCCCTGGCATTTTTGATTATCTTATCCGTCAAATAGCAATCCTTATGCAGGTTCTCAATGGCGTTGGCAAGTTCATTACTATCTTTCTCCTGGACTAAAATACCTGTCTTTTTATCAATGACTACTTCTGGTATACCTGAAAAATTAGTTGAAATAACCGGAACACCCAAAGCCATAGCTTCTATAATCACATTAGGAATGCCATCCCTATCGCCGTTACCGGCCATAACCGAAGGCTGGACTAATACGCTTGCATCGCTAAACAACTTCTTTATCTGCTCCTGCGTCTGCAATCCCAAGAATTTAATCTTATCTTTTAACTCTATACGCTCTACGCTATACGCTAAACGCTTCTCTAATGGTCCTTGTCCAACAATAAAGCACTCAAAATCAATCCCTCTTTCTTTCAACATCCCACACGCCTCAATTAGATACTCAAATCCTTTAGTTTCTACAAGCCTACCAATTGCCAGAATAGATATCTTATCGTATTGCGTCGTGCGTATTGCGTATTGAGTATCGCGTATTGCGGACTGTGGATCCCGCACATATTTACTCTCTTGATTCCTCGATTCCTTGAATCCCTGACCCCCCACATATTTACTAAGATCCAATCCATGATAATTAAGATACACCTTATCCGCCTGGCCATTATTACAAAAATACCCCATGAAATTCTTGTTATACCCGGTACAAGTAACAGCAAACCTTGCCTTATTGATTTTCTCTTCCAAGCCGTCGCAATCAATAAACAGGTCCCAGGCATGAGCAGTAAAACTGAAAGGTATGCCCGTTAATTTATTGAGGATAACTGCAGCAGTAGTCGGCATGGTTGCCCAGTGGCTATGCATATGCTTTATGCGCATCTTTTTTAGCATCGGGGCAATACTCAAGCATTCAGCCAAAACATACATCGCTTTAACAAATTCCCACGGCTTGCCGAAATAGCTCCTCAAAACATACCCCAACGCACCCAAGGATCTTAATGGTTTGCTCAATACGCTACACGCAATACGCAATACGCTAACATCAGCATATATCGTATCTTTTATAAATTCCTTAGCTTCATCATGTATAACTCTGTCCCTACACTTCTTTAGCGATATAATCTTAACATCAACGCCCTTCTCTTTAAGTGCCTTTATCTCCCTTAATATGAAAGTTTCGTGAGTTTCGGGGAATTGGGAAAGGATGTAGGCGATTTTAGGGTTCAATAATTGTTTGTATAAGCCTTCTGTTTCTTTTACCATTCTCTGCGAAATGAATTTAGCCTCAACTAACCCCCTGCCTTCTTTGCCCATTCTGAGCCTTAATTCTTTATCATCAAGCAGAAGAACAATTTTGTCTTTTAAGGAATTTATGTCTCCTGGGGGCACAATAAAACCGGACTTACCATTTGCTACTAATTCTGCGCATCCGCCAACATTTGAAGCAATTACCGGTTTTGAGCAAGCCATGTATTCCAAAATAACATTAGGACAACCCTCATAATGGCTGGATAATACGCATATATCCATAGCGTTAATCAAATCTGGGATGTCGGAACGTAGGCCGGTGAACTTTATATTTCGAGTATCGCGTCCTTCGGCTTCGCTCAGGACTCCCTTTGGTCGTATCGAGAATCGAGAATCGAGTATCGGCTTTAATTTACCATCCCCAACACACACAAAATATACATCTTCCCGCTCTTTTGATATCTCCTGAGCTACCTTTAGAAGAGTATCATAATCCTTTTGTTCTGAGAAACGCGAAACCATACCGACCATTAAAGCTTTATCCGAAATACACAGTTCTGCTTTTATGCTCTTAGGCTCTCTTAAATTATCAAACCTGTTCAAATCTATACCATTATAAATAGTAACAATTTTTTCTTTAGGGAGTTTCTTTGTATTCACAAGATAAGGCCTGATACACTCTGCATTAATAGTTATTTTATCCGTAACATTCGCCAAAATCCGGTCTGCAAGCCTATGGTGCCATTTCTGCCACTTATCAATGTTACGAACCGAGCTTATTATTACAGGTATTCCTGCTAATTTAGCTGCAATACGGCCATATAGGTCAGAGGTAAATAAAAAGGTGTGCACGATTGCCGGTTTTTCATACTTTATAATCTTATATAATTTAAATAAAGTTGAGAGGTTAAAAAAGCCCTTATGACGGATATTAATGACTTCGAGGCCTATTTGTTTTATATCGTTTTCCAGAATCGTTACATCTGAATCCAAGTTTACCACTTTAAAATAAAAAATGTTTTTATCAGCAAGTTTTAAATATTCGATAATCTGCCTTTGGGCTCCACCAGCTGCGAGATTATCTACTATAATCAAAATGTTATTTCGCATGATTTAACTTTGAATTATAATCATGTTTTTCTATGTATAGTGCTCTAAAAATTAAAGCAGCTAAAATCCAAAAGTAACTACTAACTTCTTGTGAGTCAAGCCTTCCACCGAAAATATTCGCAACCAAAACACCACCCAAGCTTCCTAGAAAGCCTAACGATATGGCCTTAAAAAACTTATCCCTTGTGAGTCGATATAATTTATAAGTATTCTTGAATATTATTCCCAATATAAATAAAAACACTAAAAGAGCAAAAATTCCCATTTCTGCTGCAATCAAAATGTATGTATTGTGAGCATCCACTTTACCAACTTCAGGGGCATAATAAGGTATTAAATGAGGAAATACTCCATACCCAACTCCAGACCATTTATGCTCCTTTATCATTTCTAGTCCACCTTTCCATATGGCAATCCTAGTAGCTGAACTTTTATCTATAGTCTCTTCAAGAGTTGGAGAATATATCTGGTCTTTAGTGAAAGTTGATGAGATTCTGTACTTTATTCCGCTTGGCAAAAAGGCTGGATTTAAGACAGTTAATATCAAAAGAAAAGCAATAATAAAAAACAAAATCTTATTTTTGAAAAAAGTTATTGTTAAAGCTGCGGCAGCAAAAGCAAGATAACCTCCTCTAGAAAAAGTGACCTGCATACCTCTAAAACAAAGCAAAAAAGGAAAACTAAGCAACCAAAACTTAACATTGTTCCAGTAAATTAGCATAAAACCAGCAAAAAGAAACATATAATACACAAAGAAAGCAGCTAGGATATTTGGTTGTTGTGCTATACTACCGATTCTCGACTTCTCTAAGCTAGCTGTACTCCCAACATCGATATAATCTTTTATAGCCATCAATGCAACCACTGTCAACACTACCATCATTAACAAAATAATATTTTTTATTGTTTTTTTGTCTTTTACTATATTAAAAACAATAAAAAAGAAAAACAGTGGAGTGAGCCATCTTTTTAAAGGAGTTATAAAACTAAATGCGTAATCGGCGCCAAAATAAAACGTGCCTTTAATTAAAGAGAAACATCCAAAAAATATAAAAATTAAAAGCGGAATATCCAACGATGTACGTGTATAAACTTTCTTATTCTGCGACACATTACCAAAAATCCAAGTTACAATCATTATAATAGTCAAAATATTCGTAAAGTTTAACGCGGTCATCATCCCACCAAAATCACCAACAAGAATTTTGCTGAAAGGCACATATGTTACTAATGCATAAATACATATCTCTGGCTTTTTAAATCCTTTAGAAAGCAATAGAAAGAAAGCTAAAATAAAAAATGGATAAAGTATAGCCCTGGGTATTTCAAAATCTGCTTGTACAATAATCCCAAAGAAAATAACAACTGAAACAAAAGCCAAAAACATTCTTAAATCGCCCCAAGAAAATCCAAGTCTATTAGAATCATTATATCTATTCATCGTTGTCTCTTCCTTAATAATACCCCCATATAAATTTCTTCAATACTCTTAACAGTATTTTTTATAGCAAAAAATTTTTCTACACGATTTCTACCAGCTTCACCCATTTTTCTAGCGACATCTGGATTACAAAGAAGATACAATATTTTATCCGCCATCAAGTTAATATCACCAGGTGGGACTAAAAAGCCTGTTTCTCCATTAACAATAATATCTGACGGACCAGGAATATTAGTGGCTACAACTACTTTACCCATCGCCATAGCTTCAATTATAGTTAACCCAAAACCTTCAGGAAAAGTTGTACTAGCCTGAACAAGAACATCCAAGCCAGATATTATATTATTAATGTCATTTCTCCAGCCAGTAAATATAACTTTATCGGACAGATTTCTTTCTTTTACCAGTTTAACCACCTGAATAAAGTAGTCTTCATAATCTCCTTTTGGTTCCCCTACTATTAAGAATTTTACAGCTTTGTTTTTTTCTAATATTTTCTGAGCCATTAATATAAATTCCTTGTGGCCTTTACCTTCAACAATTCTTCCAATAATTCCTACACAAAATTCGGAATTATAACAGAATTCGCATCTAGCTATAGCATTAGTATTATTCAAATTCTCATTATCCATACTTAGACCATCATAAATAAGGCTAATTCTCTCTTCTAAGAAATACTTTCGATACATCTTAAAAGTATTAATATTAAGTACAATTACATGATCAATCCAATAAGAAAATAAAATTTCTCTCTTAATTAAATTTCTCGATAGCCTAATATGACAAATACAGGGAACGCCTGCTATTCGAGCAGCAATAATAGGGGCAAGCCCTGAAAGTATATTTGTGTTAACATGAACAATTCTTATATTATTTAGCTTTAAAATAAAGAAAATCCTAATTGCTTCTGGAATAATGTATCCAAAAAATGCGATTATATTCTGTCGTCTTGGATTAGGCGTGTTTTTTATTTTTACAATCTTCGCATTTTTTATATTCGTAAATTGTGGTCCAAAGTTTTTTATTAACACAAATGACGAGAAATTCATTTCATTAAGATTATTTATAAGTAATGATAATGACTTTCCAGAACCACCGTATCCTGAAGAAGGATCATAAAACAGAATATTTATTGATTGTTTAATTAATTTATTAGTACTCAGCAATCTTGTGAAGAATGTATAAAATAAGAAAAAATACGGGTTAAGCAACTTCTTATATTTCAGCAAATTATCATCTTTTTTGTTAATAAGCATTTTTCCTACACTTGGATTTAAGTTTAATGCAGAAAAACAATAGCTAAATGCAGATTTTCTCTCCCTATATGTATAATTACACTCGCGTGCTAAGAGATAATATTGTTTGGCAAGTAGATTATTGAGCTCTCGTTTATCAAAATTATTAACAATTTTGTTGCTAATTAACTTATTCAATGTGTTTATTGATCCTAGATACATACTTTTTTTATCAATTGAAATATTGTCATTATGAGCTCTTATAACTGCTAGCGGTTCATCTAAATAATCAATTTTATGATCCATGCTTAATCGTAACCATAAATCTGTATCAACTCCGACTTTAATATTAGTATCAAACAAACCTACTTCATCAAATACTTTTCTTTTTACCAAAACAGTCATAGGCAATCTCGCCCCATAAAGAAAATCTCGTGTGGATAATGCAGGGGTAGTAGGCTTATAACCCATAAATATTCCATGTGAGTCAATCATCTTAGCGCGACAATATGTTAATGATAATTGATCATTACTTTCTAATCTGGAGATCTGTATTTTTAGTTTATCCGGGAGCCACAAATCATCGCTATCTAAAAAAGCGATAAATTCTCCCTTAGATCTATTTATCCCGATATTTCTAGCAGAAGCTTCTCCTTGATTGTTCTGATAAAAATAAGAAATATTATCTAAATACGGACGAATTACTTCTTTTGTTGAATCATTAGACCCATCATCAATTACGATTATCTCCCAGTTATGATATGTTTGGTTCAAAACGCTGTGAATCGCAACGCTAATATAATTAGCACGATTATATGTTGGTATGATTACACTTATTTTGGGGGTTCTTGTTCTCATTTGAATATAGAAGTATAAAAAGTGGCTGTTGCTTCAGCCATTTTTTCTCTTGAATATTGTAACTTAACTTTGGCACGTGCCTCCATTCCAACCTTTTCCCTCTTAACCTTATCATCGAATAACTCAAGTATTATTTTAGCAAGAGCTTCCACATTGTTAGGGGGAATCAAAAAACCGCTCTTGTTATGCTCGATAATCTCTTGGGCCGAAATACCGTTACAACCAATAACAGGTCTGCCATATCTCATTGCCTCGATATAAACAAAACCAAACGATTCGTACAAAGAAGGAGCAACGAATAAATCGCACTTTCTAAGAAAGTTTTCTTTTTGAGGTTTACCTACATATCCAATAAAATGCACACTATTTTCATATCGATTAGAATATCTCTTCTTAAATTCTTTCTCAAAATATTCATTCTTATCTATACCTACAAGGTAAAAATTAATCTCTTGCTTCTGCCCAATAACATAAGGTATCGCCTCTAACAACACATCTATACCTTTCCTCTTTTCAAGCCTTCCTAAAAATAACACATTAAATTTATCATCTCCAGGATTAAAATACGTATCGTTTGATTCATCGTTTGATTCATCGTTTGATTCAACATCTACACCTAGAGGTATCACCTTTATCTTATCAGGTTCTATATTATATTCATTAGACATAAATGTTTTATGGAAAACAGTAGAAGTTGTAATAAAATCACTTTTTTTAACAGCTGTTTTTTCTAACCAACATATAAGCCTGTCCTTTATCCTAGGAATAAGGTTCTTTATTCGTAAAATTTCAAAATATGGTGTATGCAATCGGATAACAACAGGGCGAGTATGTTTAAATAACAAATACCAAAAACCTTCGGCATACCAATTCTGAAATTCAATCAAGTCAATATTCTCTGATAACTCAAGATATCTTATTTTCTTCGCAACATCAATGCTATAAAGAAAGGCTCTTAAAGGGAAAATATCTTCAAGGAAACTTAGGAATTTTAAATATGGCCTTTTAATTCTATATATAATAACGCCCCTATCTTCAAAAGAAATACTCTCATTTTCTGTTGAGGATACTACAAATACCTTGTAACCTAAAGCTTGTAATCCATGCGCAAGATTATATATGTATGTAGATATACCACCACCCTGCTCTGGAGGATATTCTCGTGAAACTAAACATATATTCATAGAATTCGTTAATTTTTAAAAAAAATATTTTTTAAAAAATAATAGTGACCTCTCAAATGGCCAAAAAATCTCCCAAAGGATCGAATAATTTCATATAGATCTTTATAATAGCTCTCGATTTTGTTTTCTTTATTTTTACTAAAAAACTTAGCGAATATTTGAATAATTGAATATATAATCTCTTCGAATAATTTAATAACGTGTAATGCAATATTATGACTTTTATTATTCATTTTATCTAGTAACTCTTTCCCAAAGGCATCTCCTATCGATGTCTGAAGCAATCTTTTAATGGTATGTGGATATCTAGTGTAAACAATAACATCATCAAAATATTTAAATTTATAAGACGTCTTTAGCTGCACTCTCTCACATATCTCTAGGTCTTGCCCTCTTAGTAATGTTTCATCAAAGAAACCCACCATATTCAAAACATCTCTTCGGAAACTCAAATTAGCCCCTCCTTGAAATTTAATTAGATTCATAGTCACCTTAAAGTCTTCGTCACGTAAGGAATATGATTTCTCCAACATGTTTCTCGGACATGCTTTCTTTATAGGACCAGCGACAATCCCTATAGCTTTATCCTCAAATGATTTGTTAATATTTAGCAACCAGTGTTTATCAACTATACAGTCTGCATCTGTATTAGCTATAATTTCTCCATTTGATGATAATATCCCTAAATTAATAGCTGCTGGTTTTCCCTTTTTTATTTGTTTTAATGTTTTTATAGTAGGATACTTAGATAAAATATTATAAGTATTATCTTTTGAATTATTATCAACAATAATTATCTCAAAATTCTTCTTAGGATAATCTAAAGCCAATAGTGAATCAATCAGACTAGGGATATTATCTTCTTCATTAAAAGCAGCAATAACTATTGAAATAAATGAATAATTCATAAAGTAGAGGTAAAGTAATAAATATAAGCAACTTTAATTTAGCGTTTAGCTTATCAATATATCATCCTTACCAAACCCTTCATTAGCTAACCATTTGTTAAAGAAATAAAGTGGAAAAATTAAATTAAAGCTACTTTTTAAATACAAATCTTTTTCAATACTTTCCATCAACAAACCCATCTTCATCAGTAAGTAATCCGATAAAAATTTTCTTAGAAGAAAATTAGAATTATTCAAATCAAAAAAACTATTTTTGAGAAGTGTTTTTTCAATAGAAACAAGAAACTTTAATTTCTTTTTATAAACATCGCTATATTTACTAATATAATTGCTTTCATTATACCCGCAAAAATTAGGATTTAATTCATTTATAAGTTTGCTTCTTAATGTTTGATTTCGCTTGGTAAAACGTGGCAATGAAATAATATATTCAAAATAGTCATTATCTAAATATGGGCAAAAACTCTCTAATTTATTAACTATTAACTGGAATGGGGCTAACGAAATTTCCCTTCTTGTTCTATTATCCAATTGAAAAAAAATAAATTGATTTGGACTACCTTCATACTTAATTAAATGCTTTTCAAGATTGTCGAAGAATATTTCATCTGAGAAAAATTTTCTAATATTAGGGCAAAAAAAATTAAAATTATTATTGTCATTTTTAGACCATTTTACAAATTTAAATTGTTTTTGATATACCCAGAAATATATAAAATCTTCGTATTTTTTGGACTCTAGCATGTCCAGATATATATAATTTTCATCACGAAATAAGAGAGAATCACAAATAGTATCTTGAGCTATCCCATCGTAATTAATCTTGAAATCTAAAGGAACCTGATTCAATAATGGCAAAATCCAACCATGCTCATCACTTTCGTAATCAAGTAAATAGTTTTTACGCCATTCTATATCATCCAAAAAGCTATCCGGTAACTCCTGGAAATGATTCTTTACATTCATCTTTTGAGCAATAAGACTAGCGAGATTTTTATCTCTATCGAGACTAGTAAATTTGCTTGTAGTAAAAGTCTCAAATGGTATTTTATTATTTTTTAACTCTATGGCTATACCACGCGAATCAAGCCCTCCACTAAGAAATAAAGCAATTTTCTTTTCCGGTAGTAATCTGCGTTTCATTGATTGTTTGAACAAAAAGGTTACGTCATCTATGTAGGTTGATAAATTCTGATTAGCAGCTACAGAAATATCATTATAAGACCAATAATTTTCGATGCTAAGATTATCCTCATAAAAATAAAGCACCGACCCACTAGGAAGGACTTTAATATTTTTATAAAATGTGTCTTCGCCTGTTAAGAAACCTAGCCTAAAAAATATATTCCACGCTTCCCAATCGATCTTCTTCTCAAAGGTACGCTGTTTTGATATAGCCTTTAGCTCAGAACTAAACAGTAGAATCTTTTTATTTCTGTCATTCATATAATAAATAGGCCTCATTCCGTATCTATCATTAACTAAAATTGCTTTTTTTCGTAAATTATCCCAAATAAAAAAACTAAAAATCCCATTTAACATCCTAAATTTCGATACTCCATATTCTTCATATAGGTGTAAAATAAATTCAGCGTCATTATCAAAATAAATAAATTTATGTCCCCTATCAATCAAATATTTCTTATCTTCCTCGTAGGCAAATATCTTCCCTGCAAATATTATTGCCTTAGTCCGATCCTCATTAAAGATTGGTTGTATTTCCTCATTAACTGCTTCTATACTAATATGCCCCAATCCGACTGAATGATTAACCCATTCATCAATTCTATGCCAACTTTCATGTTGCATAAGCTTATTCATACTGCTTACAATAGACCTACTGGTTTCCTCCATAAGATTTGATGATATTACGCCACAAATTCTACTCATAAAACACCGTTAAAAGTCAATGTTAAAGAAGTATTAGCGTAACCATAACCATTTACTAATACAACTTCCATTTTACCTTTAGGTTAAATATCCCTTTAGTAGCTGACAGAGATGCGCCCTCTATCTTAAGGATATCCTGCTTTCTTACACAAAATGGATGCAGCATATCCTTATCCCATACAGCTAACCGTAAAACATATACCCCGGGTAATAGATTTATATCTCCCAAGCCGATTTCTATTGTTTTCTTACCGTCAATATTACCTAAATCAAATTTGTCCTGCTTGGTGTTAGTTGCGCAGCAAATAACTCCATCAGCGCGGACAATCTCTACAGAAACTACAGGTCTTTCTATTTTCTTTTTGGTTCCAAGTAATACCTGTAAATTAATATGTTCATTTATTGAAAAGATGTCCTTCTTATTAGACGCACCGTCATAGATAGCGACTTCATCTATTGATACAAGAGAATCCTCGCGGACTTTTACTTTATAATCAAGCTTAGATGCCTCTTTCTTTACTTCTTCTTCTCTCTGGCTATAAACTATCTTTTCATAAAGCGGGATTACATCATTGGTATGGCCTTCGTTTAATATCTGGCCTTTATGCAGCAAAATTACCTTTTTGCACATATTCTGCACTAAAGGCAAATTGTGAGATATTAGAATAATGGTTGCCCCTGAACCCAACAGCTCTCTCATCTTCTCAGCACATCTTGCCTGAAAAGCCATATCTCCTACTGAAAGCACCTCATCAACAAGCAGGATATCCGGGTCCATATGTGCTGCAACAGAAAACCCCAGCCTGGAATACATTCCTGAAGAATATCTTTTAACCGGAGTGTCAATAAACTCGCTTAACCCTGAAAATTCAACTATACGGTCAAATTTTGAATCAATCTCTTTTCTTGTCATGCCAAGTATAGTGCCATTTAAATAAATATTTTCTCTTCCGGTTAAGTCATTGTGGAAACCTGCACCTACCTCAATTAAAGCAGCTAACCTCCCGTTTATGGACATAGTGCCTTTATTAGGTATTATTATGCCTGAAAGCAGCTTCAAAATAGTGCTTTTTCCCGCTCCATTAGGACCGATTATCCCCAACACTTCTCCTTTCTCAATCTCAAAACTTACATCTTTAAGCGCCCAAAACTCTCCTGCTTCAAGCTCTATCTTTTTCCTGAAGAAATTAGGAATAGCATCTCTCAAAGAGTTAAATTTTTCACCGCGTTTAAATTTTTTCCAAATATTGTTAAATTCTATTGCATTTTTCATTATATGTTTTCCGCAAAATAGGGTTCGTTTTTCTGGAATATCATCATACCAATAAAGAAAGTCAACAAAGAGGTAGCGCCAGCATAAATTAGCCATGGTGCGTCCGGCGTTTGATGAAGGACTACTACTTTATTAATCGATTCAAGCAGGCTGCCCACAGGATTTAATAGTAATAGCGCCTTCCATTTGCCGAATATGCTTGCTTCGTAAAAAACCGGGGTAAAGAATATACCAAACATGAGTATAACCTCTACTACGTATTTAACATCCCTAAAGAAAAGATTTGCCGAAGACAGCAGTAAACTGAGCCCGGCAGTAAATAAAACGAGAAATAATATAATCACTGGAAGCCAGAAAAGATGAATGCTTACCCCGACTTTAACAAAAACAAGCATGACGCTTAATGCAAGCCCGGCAATTAAGAAATCAAACAGGCAGGCTATCGTAGATGATAAGGGTAAGACTTCTTTGGGAAAATAGACCTTTGTAACCAGGTTGGCGTTACCGACAAGGCTCTGGACCGCAAATCTTATTGAGCTAATAAAGAATGTCCATGGCAGGACCTTAACAGATATAGATATGACCCCTGCAAAATCCATAGGCTTTCCTGAAACCACAGCTATGGCTTTTTTTACCAAAACGCCGGCTAAAACAGCCATAATAGGCATAAAGATCGCCCAAAAGAAGCCCATAACAGCCTGCTTATACCTGATCTTAATGTCTCTTAGGGTTAGCATAAATAAAAGATCACGGTATTTTATCAGATCACCAAACATCAAATTATCTCCTGTTTTTTGCCTTAGTTGTTCCTGCCTCAAGCTCACTTACCTTATTAAACAATGTATCCTTGGCTTTAGTAAGGTTCTCTATGGCGAATTTCTGGGATTCAAGCTGTTTTTGAAGCTCGGCAATGCGCAAATTACTATCTTTTATCTTGGTATCTACAACTCCGATTACTGAGCTGATTTTTGAAACATCGGAAGAATATTTTTCAAGTTTTTGAGTATTCTTTTGTGAGATTTTATCAATTTCATTAAGTTTAACAATGACTTCAGCGCTATTTGAACTATAATTCTTTACGATAAAAAATAGTTTCATGGTGAAAATAAAATTAAGCAGGATGATTGTAGCAACTCCCATACCTAACATCCAAGTAAGCGGAATACGAGATTTCCTGTTTGAAACTATATTATTCCTGGCTGAACCAATTTTTAGCTCATTGGTAACCTTAGATAATCCTTGGGTATATCTTGATTTTGATATTTGATTTAGTAAATCTATTGTTTTACTCATTCTTGTACCTCCATTAATGTATTGCGTATAGCGTATCTATCAGTTCATGGTTCATGGTTCATGGTTCACAAATCAGCTGAAAGCTAAACTAGTCCATAGTCGACAGACCACGGACCACGGCAAGCTACAGCTTTCGGTCCACAGCTGAAAGCTGACAGCTGACGACTGAAAGCTCATTATTTCTTATAAATCTCCTTAAAATACTCCACCGTAATCTTCAACCCTTCTTCAAAACCTATCTTTGGCTGGAATTTTATATCATTCTTGATCCTTGAAATATCCGCGCAAGTCCTAAAGACATCCCCCGCTCTTTTAGGAAGAAATTCCGGCTTTATGTTTTTGCCGATAATCTTGTTTAAGGATTCAACTAATTCCAAAACAGAATGATCTTTACCATTTGCTACATTGAAAACCCTGTGGGCTATAGGAACACAATCTCCGGTTGACAGCCCGCAACTTAAAGGAGCGGTAGCCGAAAGAATATTAGCCTGAACAACGTTGTCAATAAAAGTGAAGTCGCGTGATTGTTTCCCCGTACCAAAAATCGGCGGATTCTTATCATTTAAAATGCTGTGTATGAATTTCGGTATAACAACAGCATATTCATCATCTAATGCCTGGCGCGGGCCAAATACGTTAAAATACCTTAAGGCAACAGTCTCAAGGCCAAAATGCTCTGAAAATATGTGGCAGTAATGCTCTCCGGTAAGCTTGCTTAAAGCATAAGGTGAGATCGGTTGCGGAAGAAAATCCTCTTTTTGGGGGAATTTATCGACATCTCCGTATACCGAGCTTGAAGAGGCAAATACAAAACGCTTTACCTTTGCTTCTGCAGCTGCCTTGAGCATAAAAAGAACGCCGTTAATATTAACTTCATTATAGCTTTGCGGGTCTTTCATGGATTTAGGCACAGAGCGAAGCGCTGCCTGATGAAGTACGTAATCCATTCCGGAACAGGCTTTCTTGCAGGTATCCTTGTCCCTGATGTCGCCTTCTATTAGTTCAAAGTTCATGGTTGATTGTTCATTATTTGTGGCAAAAGATAAATTTTCCCTCTTTCCTGAGAAAAAGTTATCTAATACTCTCACAAAATGCCCATCTTTAAGCAATTTTGCTACTATATGCGATCCAATGAAACCCGCTCCCCCAGTAACTAAAAAATTCATGGTCTAATCTCCTTGTTTTCGTATTGCGTTGTGCGTACGGCGTATAGCGTACGGCGTATAGCGTTTAGCGTATAGAGTATTGCGTATTGAGTACGGCGTATTGAGACGCGTTAAATGCGCTTGCTAAGATTAACTGTCATTGCACAAATATGATCCAAAATCTCAAGCAAATAATTATGTATCTCTTCTTCAATATAACCTAATTCTCTAGCAATAATTACATGTGTCTCTAATTCAGCGCATGAACCTAGCGCTATGTTCAAGAATTGCTTATGCTCTTTTGCGTGCGCCCTCCTGAATCCTTCAGCAATATTTGCCGGTATAGAAACAGCAGCCCTTCTCATCTGGTTAGTTAATCCAAATTGCTCCTCCTTAGGAAAACTATTAGAAATACTATATATCTCCTTTACTAGATCTATACCTTTTTGCCAAACCTTTAAATCTCTAAATGTCCTTATTTTATCATTCATAATTAACCTATACCCTATCCGCTATACGCTATACCCTATACGCTGTCCGAATCATCATAGGTATCTATATATGTACGCCGGGATGTGGTACTGGATATTAGTAAGAATGTAACCAAGGAGCTTTGCCTCTGCCTGCCTCAGGAGGGTTTCGGCATGCTTGACTACGCCCTTTTGAGTCCTGTTTGCCTGAATAACCATAATAACGCCATCAGTCTGGGCTCCAAGTATGCCTGCGTCTGTAACAGAGATTATTGGCGGGGTATCGAAAATCACATAGTCATATTTATTCTTAAGCGCTGCAACAAGATTCTTGAATTTCCCTGAGCCTAAAAGCTCAGCAGGGTTATGGGGGATTTTACCGGAAGGTAAAATTGTAAGGTTATTTATACCTATATTAAGCAAGGCCTGGTCAATATTAGCGCCATCATTTAGTATATCGGATAACCCGCTCTCAGAAGCGACACCCAAATATCTCGTAATACGCGCCCTGCGCATATCTGCATCGACAAGAAGGATATTCTTATTGTTTAAATCGTGCGCCATTGATATGGCAAGGTTAATAGCTGTTATGGTCTTACCTTCACTATGAGTGGAACTCGTAATAGTCATGACCTTTACCGGCTTTTTAGTCCCTAAAGCAGCTAAGTTTGTCCTTAGCATTTTATATTGCTCTGAAACCGATGATTTTGGGTCATGGAAAGTAACAATACGGGGGTCAATCTTGGAATCTACCTGTTTCTTTGCGATAAATTCAAATTTTACCTCTTCCCGGTTATCTAATTTTTCAATCCTGGCAAGGCGTTCCTGCGCTGCTTTTTTTAATGCTTCGGTGATTTTGCCCATTTCTTTGGTCTCCTTGTTTTCGTATTGCGTTATGCGTACGGCGTATTGCGTATAGCGTTTAGCGTATAGAGTATTGCGTAACTGCTAATAGCTCGCTAGTCCACAGTCGACGGACAACAGACCACAGCTTGCTGAGAGCTGAGAGCTGACAGCTGATAGCTCACGATTAAATAACTAGTTCCCTCTCCTTAACCACTTCACTAACAATCTTATCCGTAATCTGCTTTGTGTCATAAACATACCCTGAAAGCAGCGCGCTGTCACACATAAGGTTAATAATTCGCGGGATGCCTCTTGAATGGGTATATATCGAATTTAATGCCTCAGGGCTAAAGAAACCTGCGCCGTTTGAGCTTGCTATTTTAAGCCTGTGCAGGATATAATCTTCAGTTTCCTGCTTGCTTAATCCTGACATATGGTAATAAACGGCGATCCTCTGCTTAAATTGCTCTAATTTTGGATTATTCAATTTTTCTTTTAACTGAGGCTGTCCTATAAGTATTATCTGGATTAGTTTTTCCCTTTCAGTCTCTAAGTTTGAAAGCATCCTTACTTCCTCAAGAGCCGTAAAGCTTAAATTCTGCGCTTCATCTATCAGCAAAACAACATTAATATCGTTTTCCAGCTGCTGTATAAGATAATGATTTAACTGCGCAAGCAGCTTTTGTTTCGTGCCCGGAGTATAATCAACCTCAAGCTCATCAAGTATCTGGGCAATAAGCTCTTTACAGGTAAGATGGGTATTGGTAATAGTAGCTACTTTAGTATTAGCATCAAGCTTGCTTAAGACAGTGCGCCAGACAGTAGTCTTTCCTACGCCTATCTCTCCGGTTACGACCACAAAACCCCTGCGCTCATTTATAGCGTAGATAAGGCTGTTAAGCGCCTCAGTGTGTTTCGGGCTGGGGAAGAAATACCTTGAATCAGGTGTAGTGTTAAACGGCTTTTCGTTAAATCCATAAAACTTCTCGTACATCTTAATATACTTCCTTTCCTATGCTTATTTCCTGAAGAATGATATAAGCATAACTATCAAAATCAATATTCCGCTTGCCGATAGGCCAATGGTGACAAATTTCTTCTGCTTTAGCTTCTCCTTCTCAATTTCTTCCTGTGTAGTAAGCCTGGATATCGCCCCCAAGACCGGCAATTCCAAATTATTTTTTGCATCATCAATATCAAGGAAAGACTGGTCTAAGAATTCTTTCCCAAATACAAGGCCGGTGCCTAGAAAACCACCCAAAAATATACCTATGAATATAACAAGCAATTTGTTAGGCTTTGAAGGTTTAAGCGGAAGCCTGGGAGGGTCAACTATTGTATAACGAGTGCCTTCTTTGGAGGCTTCAAGGCGTTTAGTAATCTTTGCTGTCTCTAATTTCTGCAATAACATATTATATATATTTTCATTAACACGCATGTCCCTGCCCAAAGCTGAATCAAGCTTATCCATAACTAACAGCTTGTAAACCGAATCCGGAGAAACCTGGTTTGTCTGTTGCACGGGAGAATATGCTAAAGGCGCAACTGCGGTAGCTATATCAGAACCGGTCATCTTATCAAGTTCCTGTTTAAGCGCTTCGTAAGCCGGGGTTGCTATAGGCAGGTCCTTATCAGAGACTTTATAATCTCCTGCCTCAAGCTCTTTTTTTGCTATTGCGATCCTTTGCCTTAATTCTTTTACCATAGGATGCGCTTCAGTAGAATCAACCAGCAGGCTTCGCAAATCATCTTCTAATTTTCCTATTTCAGATTCTTTTATCTTCCTTTTATAAACCTCAAGCTGGTCTTTTATAAAATCAATAGCGACATCCGTTTCCTTGCTCTGTGAACGCATGTTTTCTTCAATAAAAACATCCGTGAGGGTTTTGGCGATTGCCAAGGTTTTCTGAGGGTTAGAATTATAATAAGATATTTTTATGAGGTTAGGCCCGCGCATCGTGACGACAATGTTTTTTCTTAAATTCATAATAAGGCCCTCAAACCCTGCCTGGGAATCAACGTTCTTAGCTAAATTTAGCTTGTTCGTAAGAGAGACCAGGCTGCTCCAGCTTAATATCTGCTCTTTTATGGTGCGCATCCTCTGGGCAACCGAGGTTGATACAGCCAGCCCCTGAATAAGAGGATTGATTATTTTCTCCTCTTCCACAAGTATTACAGTAGAAGACTCATATGTCGGCCGGATCATAAAAGAAGCGACTATGCCCAGCACAAGGCCGATAAATACCGGGGTTACAAACAACCATCTTCTTCTAAAGAATACCTTAAGGTATTCAACCGGGTTACGGTAATTAGCTATTTCCTGATTATCCATGTATATTTCTCCTTATCTTCATCTTGTGGCCAAAGAAGTTGCAGCACTATCTCCGGAGTTAAGTGAAGATATAGGCGCTGTTACAGGGTTTATTACCCTGACTATTTTAGCCATAACAGTTGCCGGAACGTATAACACATCACCCGGGCGCATGTCATAATTGTATTTAAGGTTGCCGCCGTAAAGTATGGAATATAAATCCACAGACTTTGTTTTAACCCTCCCTTTTGCATCAGGAGTAATGAGCCTGCATCTGCGCATAGCAGCTGCTAATGTAGGAAGGCCAGCTTCAACTACTGCTTCTCTTACCGGTATAGACTCAGACCTCATAAAATATTTTCCGGGCCGTCCCACTTCGCCTACTACATATATTACCTTGCTCTTAAATTCCAGGATTGTTACGCTTACTTCCGGGCTTATAACATATGCAGTAATTGCGTCTTTAATCTTTGCGGCGAGCTCGTCTTTAGTCATGCCTTTGACATCCAAATCCCCGACAAATTTATACTGGATTTTTCCTTCAAGATTGACCGGATAGATACCGCTGAACTCCGGATGGCGCATTACCGTAATCTCAATAACATCATCCGGGCCAAGAGTGTATTTAACCGGGTCAAAGCTGACTCCGGGCCTAACAGGTTCAGCCATTACTAAGGCAGGCTGTTTAGAAACGTTTGCAACCTGGCTAGTTACGGCTGAGCTTACAGCAGGCTGGCTTTCAATAACCTTGACCTCATCTTCCGCCATGACCTGCACATTTGAAACAAAAGTCACTAACAAAACCAATAGAATAAACTTATTCAGTTTTACCATTTCCATCCTCCTCGATATAAAGCGTGTCCTTGAATTTTTTAAGTTCCCTAAGCCCGTCTTTATCATAGACTCTCCAGCCTCGCCAGTCCCGCTTTGAGCGGCTTACTTTGCCTGCTCTTTCCCAGCGCATGATGGTTTTAGGGGTTACTCCTATCCTGTCAGCTACATCCGTTATTGTCATTCTGCCGTTTCCCAACTTAAACCTCCCTGTCTTTAATTAAATTAAACCTGTGGAAATCTTACCTATATTGTCTATGTATGTCCTAGTATGTCTATGTATATTCAATTTTGTCATGATAATAATATAACAGCATTAATCATGCCAAATTTGTCATAATTGTGTTATTTTTTATTAATTTTTAACTTATTGAAGTTAAAAGAGTTATAAGGGGTTAAACATGAGGTTCATAACTAGCCTGCTTTACTTATGCATACGATTTGATCTATTAATATACATAATAGCTTAGTAATATTGATAAATTATAAACCCTAGCTGTATTATATTGATAATAAAAGGTTTGCAACACTGTTTACTTAAATAAACAGTGTTGCTAAAAATATCAGCTTTTTGAGGCTATTTGGATGAGCTTACGTGTTTTATTTCTTGGCTGGCGCTACAATGGGCATTTGCTGCTGATGCATAGGCCCTGTCTTCATCATTAACTTATGCCTGGCCATATATGAGCTCATTGCACAATTGGCTTTTATGCCCAGAAACGTATTAATGATTATTATCATAGCACTTAATACTATGATAAAAACAGATACAAAGTATCCTAAGATTCTAGACCTGCCTTCTTCCCTCTTGGCAAAATATAGGACTATATAACCTACGCCCAAGGCCATGAGGAATAAAGGTAAACTTACTAATTGGCTAAGCATATAAACCCCCAGTTTTGATTAGATTTCCGCATCCTTTACGAGCCTGCGGTAATACTCAACGCACTTATGGCAAGTCTTATCTTTCTCTTTCCATTCAGGGTGGTCTTTACGTATAAGTTCTAAGAGATATTCCTCTGCTTTTATGTGCGTGACGCTTACAAAATCATCTATTTCCCTGTTGCAGATCTGGCAATTGTATTTCATTCAAATTTAACCTTTCTTATATGGCTTGCTTTACGCAGTCGCTTCTCCATACACACCCTAACTGGTCACAAAACCCCTTAGCAGTGCCGAAGCAATCAAAATTACCTTCTCTTTTCTGAATATTCTTAATTAACTCTTTCTTTGAAAACCTCCATGTCTCCTTCATGCCCAGATCTCGTGCTTTTTTCTCAATTTCTGAAAGCCTCATTTTAAAATCCTCCTGTTTTAAGCTTTAGTTACAGCGTCATGCTGCCTGACCCGAGAATTCACCAAAAGGCCTATTTCTGCGCCTTTTTTAGCCTGGTTAACTACAACGTGGTCAATCTGAATAGAATTGACTACTTGAGTAAAATCTGTTGTATGGCCTTTAATCCTAATTTTGTCGCCTACGGAAAGCAGGCCCTTAAGCTTGATTACAGCCGCTCTTACTTTAGGAAAATAGTGCGTTACTACTCCGAGTATTTCTTCTTTAGCAACCTTTGTAACAGGTTTCTTTACCTTGGCAGTTCTCTTAACCGGCTTTTTAGCTGATGCTTTCTTTTTTGTTATCTTTTTCCTGACCGGCTTCTTTTTAACGACCTTCTTCTTAGATAGCTTTCTTGGGGTATTTTTTTTCTTCTTTTTTAATACCATATCCAGCCACCTCCTGTCTTAGAATTTATCCTTATGAATAATTTCATTCAAGGGCCTCTTGCCAGGCGGAACGGGAACCTCTTGCGGATAGCCCAAAGCGATTAAGCTTACCAGTTTCAGGTGCGCCGGGCACCCAAGCATCTGCCTTATGCTCTCACAATACGGTTTCTTATCCCCTGCGACCCAGCAGCTGCCTATACCTAACTCATGGGCGGCATTTAAAATGTTGACCGTAGCAGAACAACCATCTTCCAGGTAATATTTAGTATTATCACAGAACACCGCTATACAACAGGCAGAATCTTTGATAAAACGGCCATTTTCAGCCAAAGAAGCTATATCATGCAGGACTTCCTTCTTTGTCACAACTATGAATTCCCAGGGTTGCACATTCCTGGCTGTGGGGGCATTGCCTCCTGCCTCCAGTATTGCTTCAATAGAGCCGGCATCAATCGGTTTTGGCTTAAATACCCTGACACTGCGCCTGGTCTTTAATGCCTCTAAGGTCTGCATAGCTACTTTAAAGTATTATCTTATCAGCAATATCAGCTATTATAGGGATGCGGCAATATCTGCCTCTTAATGCCTCTATGCTGCCCCAGAGAAAACAGATAAAATATACAACTGAAGCCAAACGATAAAGTAGCGGGCCTAAAATTGGTATTACGTAAAAAATAAATGCAGCAACAATAAAAATAAATAAAACCAGCCCCTGCTTACCGTGGTGCACGGCAAATTTATTATCTTTTTTAAGCAAAAGAGGCAAAATGCAAAGAAATAACCAATAGCCAACCATTGCGTATATCTTGCCTTCTCTGATCTCTCTATCTTCTGTCATATTACGCGATCTTTACTATAGAATCCATTTCACCATAAGGATTCTCTTCTCTTAATGGATTATTAAAATCTTCTACCCATTTTCCGTCAACTACAAAACGGTAATGGTAAGAGCCTGGCTTAAGGCTTACCCTCTTGGTCCATTTGCCATCGTTAAGCTGCATACGCGCCTTCTCATCGGTTGCCCAGCCATTAAAGTCTCCGGCGATATAGACGTTTTTAGCCTCAGGTGCGCTAAAAGCAAATACAACCTCCGTAAGCTTAGGTAATTCTTTCTTAAGTATCTCTTTCATGCGCTTCTCAAGCACGGGGGTAAACGTCCCGGGAGTCCTTTCCTGCAGGATAACTTCGCGGGAAAGACTGTAATAATCTTTGGCTCCACGGCAATATTTATCATATTTTAGAATATGCGCGCCGCTGTTCTGGGCTTCCTTTAACTTTACATTAACATGTATCATGGTGCTGAATAATTTGTCTTTAAAAGTTATCCTTATTTTATCAAGAAGCATAAAAGAATGCCTGAGCCTTGAGTCAAAATTAGTGACCAATACATGATAGTCTATGGAGTGCCCAAGCCTGTCTCTGATAAGGTTTATTATTTCAACAAGCTGGCTTACGCCTTCTAAGGCAAACCTTGAAGCCTCTACCGGTATGATCACCTCATTTGCCGCACGCATGGCATTTATCGTCAAAATCCCGAGGTTGGGAGGGCAATCGATTAACACGTAATCATAATCAGCGCGGAAATTATTTAAGGTGTCTAAAAGACGCGACTCCCTGCCGATTTCGCTGGCTAACTCCTGCTCAAGCGTGCTTAAAACTATGCTTGAAGGCGCAAGGTCAAAATTATCATCTATTTTATTGATTATATCGCCAAGCTTTGCTTTTCTATGCGTCATCTTAGAAAGGACGTTATAAATATTAAGATCAGCCTTAACGCTTAAGCCGAATGTCGCATGAGCCTGAGGGTCTAAATCTATAAGCAATACTTTCTTATTGTTAGCCGCAAGGCTTGCTGCCAGATTAATTGATGAAGTCGTTTTGCCGCATCCGCCCTTCTGGTTTGTAACGGAAATTATACGCATCAATTGCTCCTTTCTTAAGCGCTATTAGCGTAAGAACCTGATATTATCTATATATATAACACCTGAATCTTTTTCGGCGTTCCACTGTTCAACTGAAAAAGCGATGTCCTTCATTTCCGACCAATCACTGATACTTTTAAATTCAGAAAAATTTAGAACATACTCTTTCCATTTATGAGGTATATCCCGCAGGTATACTTCCGAACGTTCATTAAAATTGTTGCCGAGATCCACTCTTAAGGATATCTTATTATCATAAGTGGCTTTTTTAACTGAAAAAGCGACAGCCTTGTACCTGCCCAAATTTAGCTTATTTAAATTAATTGTAAAAGTTTCTTTTTTGGCGGGATTGAAATTGAAATTTATTTTTGCGGCGTCAACGGACAGCAGAAGCGCCAGTTCCGATTTATTCGGTTTTTCCTTAAGGACACCCACAATTAATGTTGTACCCAGGATAAAAACGAAGCACAAACTTACAAAAAATAGCGCCTTAAACCTTATATACCTGGTGTCCTTTTTCTTGCGTTTCGAGGAGGCATCCAGATATATTTTAGCCAGATGTTCGTATATATCTTTCTTGTCCATGTTTATGCTTTTATAGCAAAAAACTCGTTTAATGTCAAGAGGTTATGCAATTAGTTCATGGTTGAAGGTTCATGGTTCATGGAAACTGCCAAAATCTATGAACTATGATCTATGAACAATGAACTAATTTATATTTCCCTCTCCAAATACCCCGGGATGTCTTTTCCTATGATGCGGTAGAAATTTGAGAGATGCATGCGGAACATTTTATCAAAGTCTCCGGTAGGATCCTCTCCATACCACCAGAACCAGTCAGAGCCTTCTGCTATGTGAATTTGTTTGGCAGCCAACTCTAATTTTTCCTTATCTAAACTTCCCCTTGCTTCCTCCAGCTTTGCCCTTGCCAGAGCAAGGTACTCCCATGCTTTTACCTTGTGGCGGTTATTCATCCACTTATCAAAGTTGCCAAATATCCAGGAACCTGCGCATAGGCGTTTTATATTGTTACTTGGTTCAAACATTTTAAGATATTCGCTGACTGTAACGACTTTTATGTAATCGGCCTCCGATAACCTGGAATAAAGCTCGTTTAAAAATTCATGGCCGTCATACCTAAAATATTCCCAGGCATTCTCTCCATCCATGGCGATGGTCACAAGTATATCTTTATCCTTAAAAGCAGTTGAAATGTTCTTAAGGTGTGCCATGAAATCTTCGGCAGCCTCCGATGAATCCATATTACTGTAGTTAAATCCTATCAGGTCAGAAAGATTCCTGTCTCTAAAGATTACTGTGAGATTACCGCATTTCCTTTTAAGTAAATGCGGCTGGTATAATAACGTTGTATCCCTATTCTTAAGCTTTAATGATTTAAAAAGTATCGCTTCGTCAGTAACTATCCATTTAATCCCGGATTCAATGAGGCCCGGGACAATCCGCTCGCTAACCGATTCTTCCGAAGGCCACATACCTAAAGGCAATACTCCAAATTTCTCTTTATGGAATTTCACTGCTTCATCAACCTGGGACTTTGCATCCTGGGGATATTGAAAGTTTAATTCCGGCAGCAATGTCCTCCTGTTGGCCTGCCTGGCTGTCCTGGTGTTGCAAAGCAGAGGCAATATCGGATGATAATACGGATTTGTAGTAAGTTCAATCTGCCCGGATTCGAGAAATTTCTTGTAAGTCGGGATTATCTCTTCAAGTATCTCAAGATGCTTATCCAGGACAAGATGCTTTTCTTCTTCAGTGAAGAACCTTTCTTTGACAAGTATTCTTTTTAAGTCTTCAAAGCTATTACGGGTTGTGGGGTCTATCCATGCTAAATTAAACCATACCTGAAGATCAAGGTAATCCTGTGTATTAAAAGCCTGGTTCTTCTGCCTTTTAAGGTATAGGTCATAATATCGGGGATGAAATAAAATCACCTTCTCTTTGTTTATACTGAAGAAATTATTAATGATGAATTTTTTCTCTTCGCTTGTTAGCGCAGCTGCTTCTTTATATGATAAGTGCAGGTATTTGTCTTTTACATTGCGGTTAAGATAATCATCTATTTGCTCAAGCAGCGACGGAACTACATTAAATGTTTGGTGGATTTTAGGGTAATTCTTTAATATTGCCACCATATCCAGGTAATCCTTGGTGCCATGCAGCCGCACCCAGGGAACCGGGCTTTCCTGTGTCAGGATGTCCTTGTAATAAGGCTGGTGCATGTGGAAGATAAAAGAGAGATATAGCATACTATAAAGTAATGGGTCACAAGGACACAAGGTCACAAGGACACAAAAGTTAAGAAAACGATTGACTATTCAAAAGCAGCTGGTCACAAAAGCAAAAAGAAACAACTTATTTTACTTTTACGTAAAGCTTTTATAAAGATTCCAAAGTAAGGCGCCAACATCATTCCGTAATTCTTCTAACCTATTAAAATTTTCTTCATCTAAGTATTTAAGACGGAAACAGAATTCTAATAAATACTCGGTTTCGGCTAAAGAGCCTAAAGAAATATTTATGAATTGTTTAGATTCTGATTTGTTTTGCCTACCTGAGCCTTCAGCGATATTGGTGGGGACAGAGATAGCCGCTCTTCTTAATTGGGAAGTAACACCATATATTTCATCTTTAGGGAATCGCTTTGTCTCAAGATAAATTTGTAAAGCTAATTCATCTGCCTTCTGCCAAACTAAAAGTTTTTTGTATCCTTTATCCATAATTGTGACTTTGTGACGTGTGACTTTGTGACGTGGTAATAAAAAACCCCCGGGAGATATGCTCTCCCGAGGGTTTATGACTACATAACGATACTTAGAAAGTAACTTTCATTGTACCGATTAACTCTGTTGCGTTCCTGTCATTGTTGCCCTGAAGTGCATCGCCAGGGAAGAAAATACCGCTGCGAAGCCCAAACTGGACATCTTCGGTATAATCATAGGTCAAGGTTGCATCTAATTCCTGGCCTAAAAATCTCTTTCCTGTCATTGTATATGTGCTTGCGCCTGCAACACCTCTCATATTTACGGTGTTGAAACCGGCTGTAGCAGTGCCTGTATCAGGGAATTTTTTATCTAACCAGACTGCTGCATAATCAACTCTAAAGCCGACATCTTCCATTGGATTTACCTTACCGGTCAAAGCCAATGTATGGCTGTTAGAATAACCAAATATGGCATTAATAAGGCTGCCTGGTGTCTGGTCTTCGAACATTGGATCCCATCCATGATAAGTTCCGGATGTCCTTGTGTTCTTTTCACCGGACAAATATGTATAGGTTCCCATTACTTGCGGCTTATACTTGCTTAAGCTTGAAGGGACAATATCCATAAGGTTATAGTGTGCTATAGCCTGTAATGCATATGCTCTTCTGTCGCCTTCAACTGCTGCATTCTGTGAATTGATGTCATAACCTGGGTTGTATTTACCAAACTGGAATGCTGCTTCTAATTGTGCCATCAAATTCTTCACAGATGTATTAGCAACCCTGACACCAACGGTATGGATATCATTTTCTTTTGTGCCGGGATCAGCAAGTGCGACGCCTGTAGTTCTCTGAGCTGCAGTGAATTTTGTGGCATTGCTTCCGGTTTGCTTGGAGAATATATAACCTTCCAATGTGGTATCTTTGTTTAATGCGTAATTTGCATTAATACCATAGAGGTCAATATCATCGTTTGAATTTGCGCCTCTAATCGTGTTCTCGTCAATCTTTGCATAAACTAAATCAACGGTTAATGGATCATAATTCAACACTGCCTTAATTGCATCGAACGATTTTCTTAAACTTAAATCGCCTGCGGTCAATGTTGATGCAGCGGCAAGGTTGTTGGTATCAGGATCGCCAACTACTAATGCGTTACCATACCTTAATTCCTGGCGGCCTATTGTAAGCGATAAAGGTGAATACAAGAATTCCTTCATCGTAGCATAGGCTAAATCAATTTCAATATTATTGGCTTCGGTTGTTGTAGTATCTTCACCGTCCCAATCTCTCTCATTGATCAACCTTATTGTCGCCATTACATTGTCTGTGAGGTCGGCATCAATTCTTACTCTTGCAATCGATGAAAAATTGTTCTGTTCATCATTGCTTGTTGCGCCGCCACCAGTTGTTTTCGTTAAGTCCAGGTCATTACGGGATATACCCATTACGGTAAGGTCACCGCTGACTTTGACATTCTGAACTTCTGCGTATGCACAAAAAGTAACGCCGAAAACAAATGCAAGCGCAAGAACCAGTACTAAGCGTTTACTCATTTTGTTCCTCCTTTAATAAAAAATAAATATATCAACTAGGGTATTAGGTTGTTCCTAGATAATTTCTTCTATAGTATATCACCGGAATTTGATCTGACTTCAGGCTATTTTTTCTCACCTCCGTTTCGCCCTGGATTAAAGTCATCTCCAGTGGTATAACCATTTCATTTTTTTTAACACACAACCCCTTATTTGTCAAGTGTTTTTTGAATTTTCTGCCTATTTTAAGGGAGGCTTTGATTTCTTCGCCAAAGGCTGTGATTTTGGCCCCAGCGAAACAGTAATTTTTATGCTATTTCCCCTTGCCCTGACCTCAACTATACAAGTCTCATTTTGACGGTCAAAGTTCAGTATCCTATCCCCAAACTCTACCACGTTTAACAGGTTCCAGTTTAAAGCAGGCATCTGAGTTTTATAAAAACCCATCACTACATCCGGGTCAGCCTTACCCTGATACCTAAGAACACCCACCCTGATACCGCCAGATTCAAATGAATAGGAATCTTGCGGTACTATTTTGAAACCTGCCGGCACGGGAATATCGGCAAATTTAAAAGTTGCTGCTGATTCCAGCATACCATCGGCGTTTAAATTGCTGCTTTTAGACATTGTTGAACAAGCGGGTAATGTAAAGGATAAAAACAAAATCAAAACAGCTAAGCCCAGCCTGAGAAACATCAGCACCTCCTCCTTTGATTGAAAAAATGTTCTTCTACATCAGAGTTTATTTTATTAATTTCATTTTCAGAAATACCGGTTTCAGCATAGAATACATTCATCGCATCACGGCCTAATATATCCTCGGGGGCATGGCAATCAGTATTAACGATTATTTTTGCGCCGACATTTAATGCCGTTTTTAACACGTGGCTGTTTGTTATCTTGTGCCCTTTTCTGGTGGTTATTTCCAGGAAAACACCAAATTTTTTGGCAAGCAGAACTTCTTCTTCCGTGATTTGGCCGGGATGAGCCAGAATGTCTATACCAGCCTCTATTGCCGCGCGGTTGAATCCTTTTAAAACCGGCTCCGCCGGGGTTTGGCCGTGCGCCACTATAACCTGGATGCCTTTCTTTCTGGCGTATTTAGTTAATAAACCTACCTGTTCTAAAGGCAGATGTGTCAATTCTATGCCCGATAATACTTTTATACCCAGGTTTTTGGGCCAGGCCTTAACAAACCTGATAATGGAATCCGTTACATGCTCAATATTGCTGTAATCAACATGGTCTGTTATGGCTAAGGCTTTATATCCGAGAGAAAAATGCCTCATTGCCAGTTCTGACGGAAGAAGCACCCCGTCGCTTAGTAGTGTGTGGGAATGGAGGTTGTACATGGATTAGTTCATGGTTGGTAGTTCAAGGTTCATAGATTAGTTCATAATTGATGGTTCAAGGTTCATGGACGTAAGGACAGCTCTATGAACTATGAACAATGAACTATGAACACTCAATATTTAATCAAAGAATAAACCGGATACCCTTTAAGTTTTTCTTTTCCGTTAAGAAAAGCCAACTCAATCAAAAAAGCAATACCGCAGATCTTGCCTTCAAGCTGCTTAATTAAATCTATAACCGCTCCGGCAGTCCCGCCTGTAGCTATTAAATCATCGACTAATAAGACTCTGTCGCCCTTCTTTAAGGCATCTTTGTGCACCTCAAGCGTATCCGTGCCGTATTCAAGCTCATAACTTGCAGATATCGTCTGCCACGGAAGCTTGCCTTTTTTGCGGACAGGGACAAAGCCGGCATTAAGCCGGTTGGCAACAGCTGCCCCTAAGATAAAACCTCTTGATTCAACAGCCATAACAATATCTATTTTTTTACCCTTAAATTTATCGGCGATAATTTCTACGGCCGCCTTAAAGGCTTTCTTATCTTTTAAAAGCGTGGTTATATCTTTAAAGATTATCCCTTTTTTGGGAAAATCGGGAATGTCTCGGATATATTTCTTAAAATCAAATTCCCCGCTCATTTTAACTCCTTTTCCTGCTGTTCAACAAACCTTCTTAATTTTCTAAGCGCTGCTTCTTCTATCTGACGGACCCTTTCCCTTGAAATCTTTAGTTTGCCAGCCACTTCTGCAAGCGTATGCGGTTTGCCTTGCGCAAGCCCGAAACGCATGTCCAGTATGTTCCTCTCCCTGTCAGTCATAATCTCCAGCAAATTATCCACCCTCTCCTTATCCAGTAAACGCTCTATAGTAGAATCTGGGGATATGGCTGTCTTATCTTCAACCAGGTCCATTACCTGATTATCATTATCATCACCCACCGGAGCCTCAAGGGAGGAAGTAGAACTGGTGAGCCAGAAATTAACCTGTTCAATCTTATCCTTAGGCAGTTTTATATTCTTTGCGATCTCTTCGTCGTTCGGTATACGCTTAAGTTTCTGCGAAAGATGCTCCTTTGCCTTCTTCCACTTGCTTATTATTTCACTCATATACACAGGGACCCTGATAGTCTTACCCTGCTCAGATATTGAGCGGGTTATAGCCTGTTTTATCCACCAGGCAGCATAAGTAGAAAACCTGAAACCTTTTTTATGGTCAAATTTATCCACGGCCTTCATTAAGCCAAGATTGCCTTCTTCTATCAGGTCGAGCAAAGGTATACCTAAATACATATATCTCTTAGCTATGTTTATTACAAGGCGCAGGTTGGCCCTGATCATCTCTTTACGCGCCATCTCATCGCCTTTTTTAACCCTTTTGCTAAGGCGGACTTCATCTTCGGCAGTCAAAAGCCGTATGCTTCTTATATCTTTGAGGTATGATTTTAAGGCTTCCATAGATTAGTTCATGGTTGATGGTTCAAGGTTTATAGATTAGTTCAAGGTTCATGGTTGATAGTTCATGGACGTATGGACAGCTCTATGAACTAAGTAAACTGCCCCTGGCAGGAATCGAACCTGCCGCACACGGTTTAGGAAACCGTTGCTCTATCCTTATGAGCTACAGGGGCGCAATCAATCGGTTCATAATCCATAGATTAGTTCATGGTTCATGGACTAAGGACGACCCTATGAACTACGAACAATGAACTAGGTTACTTTTTCTTCTTCCCCTTCTCCTTAGCCTTATCCTTCAACTCTGCCTGGGATGCGGCAAGTATGGCGATAGGCACCCTAAAAGGAGAACAGCTTACATAATCCATGCCTACTTTATGGCAGAACTCAACTGATTTAGGCTCTCCTCCATGCTCTCCGCAGATACCGACTTCAAGCTTCGGTGAGGCAGAGCGGCCTTTATTAATTCCTATCTTAATCAACTCGCCAATACCTTCCTGGTCAATACTCTGAAACGGGTCTTCAGGGAGTATGCCCTTATTAAGGTAATGCGGCAAGAAT
Source organism: Candidatus Omnitrophota bacterium (assembly GCA_003598025.1). NCBI lineage: Bacteria > Pseudomonadati > Candidatus Omnitrophota > Candidatus Omnitrophota bacterium. The sequence goes on along the minus strand of QZKH01000003.1, from coordinate 99,519 downwards.
CCGCCGATATCGTCTCTTGAGAAACCAAAACCCATCTGTGTAAGGTCGTTGGTCCCGAAAGAGAAGAATTGGGCAACGCTTGCAAGCTTATCAGCAACCAATGTTGCGCGGGGGACTTCTATCATTGTCCCAAACATATGTTTTATATTTTTTAAATTATATTTCTTAAGCACACTCTGGTAAACTGTCTTTGCAATTACAAGCTGGTCCTGCAATTCTTTTACATCGCAGACAACCGGTATCATTATCTCCGGATAGGGTTTTTTGCCTTCCTGGATAAGTTCAGCTGCAGCTTCAAATATAGCTTCTATCTGCATAGAGCTTATTTCAGGATAAGTAACGCCTAAACGGACTCCGCGGTGCCCCATCATCGGATTAGACTCATGTAAAGCCTCGGCGCGGGAACGCAGTTCATCAAGGCTGATATTCAATTCTTTTGCTAACTCATTCAACTTTGACTCTTCGCGCGGGACAAATTCATGCAACGGAGGATCAAGCAGCCTGAAGACCACAGGAAAACCGTCCATAGCTTCAAGGGTCCCTTTAATATCTTTTTTTACATAAGGGAACAATTCGCCAAGCGCCTTCTTCCTCTCAGCCTCAGTCTTAGAAACAATCATTTTACGCAAAAGAAATAGCGGTTGGTCAGAGCCTTTTCCGTAAAACATATGCTCTGTCCTGAACAATCCAATACCCTCTGCCCCGAATTGCCTTGCCCTCTTTGCATCTTCAGGGGTATCTGCGTTAGTGCGCACTCCTAATTTCTTGATAGAACTGCACAGTCTCAAGAAACTGCTTAACAGTTTGTTCTCTTCCCCGGCATCCATCATAGGAAGCTGGCCTTCATAAACATTGCCTTTTGTGCCGTTAAGAGTAATCCAATCGCCTTCCTTTAATACTTTGCCATCGGCATGTAATTCCTTCTCGTTATATTCAATATGGATACCTCCGCAGCCTACAATGCAGCATTTGCCCCAGCCGCGCGCAACCAACGCAGCATGCGATGTCATGCCGCCTCTTGCAGTAAGTATAGCCTGAGCAGCACGCATACCTTCAACATCCTCAGGATTAGTCTCTTCTCTTACCAATATTACTTTTTTGCCTTTTTTTGCCCATTCAACCGCATCATTTGCAGAGAAAACTATCTGCCCTGTAGCACCGCCCGGACCTGCAGGCAACCCCTTGGCTATCGGCTTGCTTTTTATTTCGGCCTTCGGGTCTATTACAGGATGCAAGAGCTCATCAAGTTGGGCAGGAGTCACTCTTAAAGCGGCTGTTTCTTTATTGATAAGTTTTTCTTTGACCATATCAACAGCCATACGCACAGCTGCCGGGCCGTTGCGTTTGCCGACCCTGCACTGCAACATAAATAGCCTGCCTTTTTCAATCGTAAACTCAATATCCTGCATATCATGGTAATGTTTCTCAAGCTTTAGCTGGATATCAAATAGCTGCCTGTATATTTTTGGCATGGCTTTTTCCAAAGTAAGCATCTCTTTATTATGCTCTGAAGTAGAATAGCTATTAATCGGCGCTGGTGTCCTTATACCGGCGACGACATCTTCACCCTGCGCATTAATAAGGTACTCACCGTAAAATTGCCCCTCTCCATTACCGGGATTTCTTGTAAAAGCTACGCCTGTTGCTGAATCATTGCCCATATTTCCAAAAACCATTGTCTGGACATTTACTGCTGTACCCCATTCATCAGGAATATTTTCTATCCTTCTATAGCTGATAGCTCTTTTACCGTTCCACGATGCAAACACAGCTCCTATGCCTCCCCATAACTGATCATATGGATCATCAGGAAACTCTTTTTTGAGCACTTCTTTGACCTTCTCCTTAAATAACCTGCAAAGCTTCTTTAAGTCATCACAAGTAAGCTCTGTATCGGTTTTATACCCCAAGACATTCTTTAACTCCGACATTATCTTTTCCAGCTGTTTGCGTATTCCGGATTCTGAATCTTTCGGCTCAATGCCGCCTGCCTTCTCCATGACAACATCAGAATACATCATTATCAAACGACGGTATGCATCATATACAAACCGGCTGTTACCGCCGCTCTGCTTTATGAGTCCGGGTATTGTTTTTTCAGTTAAGCCGACATTAAGGACTGTTTCCATCATCCCTGGCATAGATCTCCTTGCGCCTGAACGCACGGAAACCAAAAGCGGGTTTTCGGAGTCGCCGAATTCCCTGCCCATCAATTTCTCCACTTTCTTAAGGGCTTCTTTTACCTGTTCGTTTAAGCCTTTTGGATAAGCCCTTTTATGTTCGTAGTAATATGTGCAAACATCTGTAGTAATAGTAAATCCCGGGGGAACAGGGAGCTTCAAATCTTTGCTTCCAGCCATTTCAGCAAGGTTAGCGCCCTTGCCGCCCAAAAGATTCTTCATAGATTCATTGCCGTCAGCCTTACCCCCTCCAAAGAAGTAAACATACTTTGCCATTGCTTTTAAAACCCTCCCTTTTTGTTTAGCTCAAAATCATCAGCAGTCACAAAGTCACACGTCACAAAGTCACAGTTTTTTGTGTCCTTGTGTCTTGTGTCCTTGTGACCCATCTAATAATCATGAACATATTTTGTCTAAAATATATTTTTTTAAATTATTAATTTCTACCCTATCCTGCTTCATGGTATCTCTGTCCCTGACTGTAGCTTGTTTATCATCAAGGGACTGGACGTCTATTGTGACACAATAGAGCGTGCCGACTTCATCCTGCCTTCTGTAGAGCTTGCCGATTGCGCCTGTGTCGTCATAAACAGTAACAAATGCTTTCTTAAGTTCCCGGGAGATTCTCTTTGCTAACTCCACAATCTCCGGTTTATTCCTAAGCAAAGGCAGCACAGCTACCTTTACCGGCGCCAGATCCTTATGCAGCTTTAAGACAACCCTTGTATCATCCTTGACCTTTTCCTGCGCAAATGCATCTACCAAGAATGCCAATACGCTCCTGTCAACTCCGCCGGAAGGCTCAATTATATACGGGAAAAACCTTTCCTTGCTTGAATCGTCAAAGAACCTTAAATCCTTGCCGCTTGCCTCTGAGTGCTGCCTGAGATCAAAATCCGTCCGGTTTGCAACGCCTTCGAGTTCTGACCAGCCAAATGGGAAATTATATTCGATATCGGTACATGCCTTAGCATAATGCGCCAATTCGTTTTCGGCATGTTTGCGTTTCCTTAAACTGTCTTTTTTTAAACCCAGGTTCAAATACCATTCAAAGCGGTACTCAATCCACTCTTCCAATTTCTTATCCGCATCTTTAGGGTTCACAAAATACTCGATCTCCATCTGCTCGAATTCTCTTGTCCTGAAAGTAAAATTACCGGGGGTTATCTCGTTACGGAATGACTTGCCTACTTGAGCCAAACCAAAAGGAAGCTTAGGGTGCTTTGAATCAATTATATTTGAGAAATTTACGAACATGCCTTGCGCGGTCTCAGGCCTGAGATAAATAAGATTAGTCGCATCTTCAACCGGGCCCTGGTAAGTCTTAAACATCAGGTTAAACGGCCTGCCTTCTGTCAATTCTCCGCCGCATTCCGGGCAAGTTTTATTTCCTTTCAGGTCTTCGGATTTAAAGCGCTTTTTGCACTTCTTGCAATCACTTTTTAAATCAAAAAAGTTCTGCACATGGCCAGAAGCCTCCCAGACCCTTGGGTGCATTAAAATCGAGGCATCCAGCCCAAGGATATCATCCCTATCATAGACTACCGACTTCCACCAGGCACGTTTAAGGTTATTCTTCAACTCTACCCCATAAGGGCCGTAATCCCAGGTATTAGCCAAACCGCCGTAGATATCTGAGGATTGGAAGATAAAGCCGCGCCGTTTGCATAAAGATACTATATTTTCCATTAAATTATCGGCCATAGCTTTTTATTTTTATCTCAATTTAAGTTAAAAGTCAAGGAGATATTAGTTCACGGTTGAAGGTTCAAAGTTCATGGATTTATTGGTTCATAGATCATAGTTCAAAGTTCATGGATAGATGGCATATTTCTATAAACTATTAACTATGAACAATGAACTAATGTATGAACTAATTCCCTGTTTTCAGCGTACTTATTATGCTATATACCTTTTGCAGGGTCAGTTCTTTATTTTTATCCTTTATATACACTTTGGAATAATTTCCTGCCTTGTCAAATAAATTACAATCAAAGTAATTTGTCTCTCCAGACAGATTATAAGATATAAAACCGGTCATTGCCTGCCATTCTGCTTTTATCATCTTAACATCTTCCTGGGGCCCAAGGTCAGGAGTAAATATTGATTTCATGATTATAAAAAAAGCATCTTTGATACTCGTTAAATTATCGTATCTTGAAGCAAGGAGGTTCTCATAAAACTGATAATCACTCTCAACACCAAAACGCTTGACCTCAGGGAAGAGATTGACGAAGAAACCCGGCGGCTGGCTAAGCAGGTAAGCAGTCGGCTTGGAATTTAATTCTACTTTCCTGCGTTTATAATAGACTTTATTTATCTTCTCTTTCACGGCGAGGAAATTCTTAGGCAGTCTGATCTCCATGCCCGGGAAACTATAGACTGCAAGCAAAGAGATAAATTCTTCATCAATATTTGAGTGATATACGCCTTTATCAAAACTTACGCATAGTACAGGCAGCCTTCGGCAATCCCCTACACCCATTCTCACATATGACTTTAATATCGGCGGCCCTGCGTATTTTACTATAAAGACTCCCAGCGAAGCTATTATCAAGAGCCAAGCAATAATTATCCATACTAATTTAAGAAAATTAACGAAATTACCGGATTTTCTTGACTTCATCTTCTTTTATAGTAAAAGTGTGCTCCTTGGAAGGAAACTTACCTTCAAGTACGTCATTTTTATAATTTGTGATCGCCTCGGTTATTAATCCGGAGAGATCAACATATTTCTTTACGAACTTTGGCGTGTATCTTTCAAACAAACCAAGCATGTCATGAATAACCAATACCTGCCCGTCACAATAAGGGCCTGCGCCGATACCGATAGTCGGTATCTTTAATTTTTGGGTTATCATCTCCGCTATTCTGTCAGGTACACATTCAAGCACTAAAGCAAAACACCCGCATTTTTCTAAAGCAAGCGCCTGCTGGATTATCTTCTGAGCCGCCTCGGCATCCTTACCCTGGACTTTGAATCCGCCCTGCTTTTCGGCTGTCTGAGGAGTGAGCCCGATATGGCCCATTACGTCTATACCTGATTTAACTATGCTCTCGGTGACTTCAAGACACTTGTCAAACCATTCAAGCTTAACGGCATCGCAGTTTGCTTCTTCTATAAATCTTCGCGCATTTACAACCGACTCTTCTGTATTAATCTGATATGATTCGAAAGGCATATCACCGATTATTAACGCCCGCTTTACTGCCCTGGCAACTGCTTTAGCATGATGAAGCATTTCAGGCATACCGACTTTGGTAGTAGAATCCAGCCCTAAGACAACATTGGCCAAAGAATCCCCGACTAAAATCATATCTATGCCTGCTTTATCTACAAATTGGCCGAAAGGATAATCATACGCGGTAAGCATAGTGATTTTGCGCTGACTTTTAAGCGCCAAGATATTCTTTACTGTTATTTTTTCCATAACTATTGCCTCATTATTAGTTCATGGTTGATGGTTCAAAGTTCATAGATTAGTTCAGAGTTCATGGACGTAAGGACAGCTCTATGAACTATGAACAATGAACTATGAACCAATACAGTGAACTTATATTTTATTAATATACTTCTCTATCTCTACAGCCGCTTTCTTACCTGCCCCCATCGCTGAAATTACAGTATCGGCGCCGGTAACAATATCACCTCCGGCAAAAACACCTGGGATAGAAGTCATCATATTATCATTAACCTGTATGGTGCCGTCAGCATTCATTTTAATCCCGGGAACCGTTTTAGGCAACAGAGGATTTGGGCTCTGGCCTATGGCGACTATTACAGTATCTGCCTCAATAATAAAATCCGAATCTTCTACAGGTAAAGGCCGCTTCCTTCCCGAAGCATCGGGCTCACCTAGTTTCATCTTTATGCATTTTAATCCGATTGCGAAACCGTTTTTGTCCATCAGGATTTCCTTAGGCTGCGATAGCAAGAAAAATTTGACGCCCTCTTCTTTTGCATTCTGGACCTCTTCGACCCTGGCCGGCATCTCAACTTCGGTCCTGCGGTAAACCAGAGAAACACTTGCCCCTAAGCGAAGTGCAACCCTGGCTGAATCCATTGCAACATTGCCTGCGCCGATTACCGCTACCTTCTTTCCGATAGCTATCGGTGTTGCGTATTCCGGAAATTTATAAGCCTTCATTAAATTTACCCTGGTAAGAAATTCATTCGCAGAGTAAACTCTCTTTGCGCTTTCTCCGGGAATATCAAGGAACTGTGGCAGGCCTGCTCCAGTGGCTATAAATACAGCTTTGTAACCCTCTTGAAAAAGGTCTTTAATACTGAAAGTGTTGCCTATTAAAATACCGGGCTTTATTTCCACACCCAAACTACGGATATAATCAAGTTCATTGGCAACTATTTGTTTTGGCAGCCTGAATTCAGGTATCCCGTAAGTCAAAACCCCGCCGGCAAAATGCAGTGACTCAAAGACTGTTACCTTGAATCCAAGTTTTGCCAAATCCGCAGCGCAAGTCAATCCTGCGGGCCCGCTTCCGACAACAGCAACCTTTGTGCCTGCGCCGGTTGCCGAGCCTTCAAGATGTTGCTTATTTTCTAACTCGTAATCCGAAGCATATCTTTCAAGCGCACCGATATTAATCGGGATTTTCTTTTTGTTCAATATACAGGCGGCTTCACATTGGTCCTCCTGCGGACAAACCCGGCCGCAGACAGCAGGAAGATTATTTCTCTCCTTAATCTTACTAAGCGCCTCCTTACGTTTTCCTTCTTTAATCAACTTAATAAAAGCAGGGATATTAATCTGGACGGGACAGCCTTTTACACATGCGGGCTGTTTACACTGAAGGCATCGCTTAGCTTCAGCTTCAGCCTGCTCTTTAGAATAACCTAAGGCCACTTCAAAAAAGTTACTGATACGCTTTTTTGGTGGCTGCTGTGGGACTTTATTACGCATTTAGAAATTCAGCGCCGGAATAAACGCTTGAGCAATTTTAAAATAAATAATCAATCCAACAACATCAACAACGCTGGTAGTTATCGGGCCTGCCAAAGATGCAGGATCAAGGCCGATCTTCTTGGAGAAAAGCGGCAGAAATACCCCTGTGCAGATAGCAAGTATCGCTATTGCCACCATGCTTAAGCCTACTACAAGGGCTATATGAAAATCTTTCTGTAGAAGCAGGGCTCTTGCAAAAGCAACCGAGCCTATAATAATACCCATAAGGAAAGCAGAAGAGAATTCCAGCCTTATTACTTTAAAAACATTCTTAAAATTTACATCCCCTGTTGCCAAGCCTCTTATAATGGTAATGGATGTCTGCGCTCCGGCATTTCCTCCTGTATCAAGCAGCATTGGTATGAAGAATGTCAGCGCTACAACCGCGCTTAAAGTATGCTCAAAATTCTTCAATACTGTGCCTGTCAAAAAATCAAAAATCAACAGAAGGACCAGCCAGCCTGCCCTTCTTCTGACTAATTCAAAGGTAGTTGCAGAAGCATAGCTGATTATTTCACCGCCCCTGGCATCCATCTTACCTATTTCATATATATCTTTAGTGGTCTGTTTCTCCATTTCTGCGACAATATCATCAACAGTTATTATCCCTACCAGTATTCCGTTATCATCAATCACTGCCGCATCCAATAAATCATACTGCTTAAACCATGCTGCTACATCTTCTTTGGTGGTATTTGGATAGATCTTAATAAAACCGTTTGTGCCCATTATATCTTTAACAAGTATATCCGGAGGCGCCTTCAAAAGATCCTGGAGAGAAATATGGCCAAGAAGCTTGCGGTTATCATCAGTAACAAAAACAGAATAAATATTCTCCCGGTAATCAGCACGCAGGTTCTGCTGTATTGAGATTATTGCATTCTTTGCAGTCATATCCTTTTTTAAAGAAACAAAATCTGTAGTCATAAGGCTGCCTGCTGTGCCCTCTTCATAAACCATAAGGTTCTTCAAATCCTGGGCCTCTTCCTTATTTATCAATGCAAAAAACTTTCTGAATACCTTGCTTGGCAATTCTTTAAAAAGGTCAGCCCGTTCATCTGGGGCCATTTCATTTATGATCTGGGAAACTTCCTGGCTCTCCAGATTATTTAATATATAATTCTGGTCGTCAAACCTTAGGTTCTCAAAAACCTCAACGGCTTTTTTTGTTCCCAACAGCCTGAAAACCAGTATTTTTTCCGCGGGCTCAAGAGACTTTAAAATCTCGGGCAGGTCCAATGAATGTACTGTCTTTAAAAACTCTTTCAGGCTGTTAAAATCCTTGGCCTGAAGTAATTCTTTTATTTCAGGCAGGAATAACGCATAAACCTTGATATTTCTGTTTTGGGTAACTTTAGTCTGCATTTTTTTCTTCTTCTTTAAATTGCCCCAACCTGTTACTTAAATCATCAAAATCAACCTGATGGCCGTCAAAATCAGGGCCGTCAACACATCCGAATACCGTCCTGCCTTCTACTTTACAACGGCAGGAGCCGCACATACCTGTAGCATCGACCATGATCGGATTGAGGCTTACAATTGTCTTTATGCCGGATTTTCTGGTCAATTCTGACACTGCCTTCATCATCATGACAGGACCGACACAATATACTAAATCAGGTTTAATATTACGTCCAGCATTTTCTTGGCCGTTGATAATCTTTTCTAAGACGTCTGTGACGAAGCCTTTATCGCCATATGAACCGTCGTCTGTGGTTATAAAAAGCTTATCTGAAATTTTACTTATTCTCTCCTCTAAGATTAACAGGCCTTTATTCCTGGCGCCGATTACAGTTGTTACATTATTCCCTTCAGATTTAAAAAGCCTGATAACCGGATAAATCTCGGCTATTCCTACCCCTCCGGCTACACAAATGATTGTTTTTGACTGAATTGGCCTGGTAGCATGGCCTAAAGGGCCTAAGACATTAAACAGGATCTGGCCTACACCCATTTCTCCAAATTTTCTTGTTGTGAAGCCGACTTTTTGAAAAATCAAAGTTATTGTGCCTTTTTCTGCATCCCAGTCAGCGATTGTTAAAGGCACGCGCTCTCCTTTTTCGTCAATGACAACAGCTACAAATTGCCCGGCGTTGGCTTTAGCCGCAATTTGAGGCGCCTCGATTTCGATTCGCACAATTTCTTTATTTAAGTTTTCTTTATCTATGATCTTAAACATCGTCTTTGGATATTATTATCACCCGGCCTGAATTATATTTCTTAGCAAGCTCCAAGCCTTCTTTTCTGCCTAAAACAAAAATACTTGTTGCCAGCGCATCCGCTGTAAGGCAATCATCAGCTACTACAGTCACCGAAACAACCCCTGAATCAGCCGGATATCCTGTCTTAGGATTGAATATATGAGAAAAACGCTTTCCGTTGTTTATAAAGAAATTCTCGTAATCTCCGCTGGTAACAACAGCTTTATCTTCTATGTTAAGGTATTCAATATACCCGCTTCTGCGGGGGTTATTTACAGCTACCCTCCAGGGACGGCCGAACTTTTTCCCCAGGCAATAAATATCGCCCCCTGCATTAATCAAACAGCTATTTATGCCTGCATTCTTTAATTCTTTGACCGCGCGATCAACAGCATATCCTTTTGCAATCGCCCCGAAATCCACCTTCATGCCTGCAACCTTAAAATATATTAGATTACTCTTAATATCAACTTTGTCAAGGCCTACCTTAAGAAGGGCCTCGCTGATTTTGGCATCAGGGGGCCTGATGTATTCTTTTTCTGTAAAACCCCAGGCATCCATTAACGGGCCGATAGTTACATCAAAAGCACCCCCGGAATCCTCCCAGAATTTTCTTGCCTTTTCTGCAACAAAAAACAGCTCTTTTGAAGGAGCAATCCTGCCATTATGATTTAGCAATGCCACCTGGCTATCCGCTTTATATTTGCTAAAAATGGATTCTACCCTCTTTATTTCATTAAAAACAATTGCCGGCGCCCGAGTGTCAGGAGAAATAACTTCAACAAAAGTCCCCATCAAAACCATCTTTTCTCTGTATAATTCACTCTCCTGGCATCCGGAGAGAAATAGAGCAGACAATAAAACAATAATTGGTAAAGTAGCCTTGTGCGCGGAGCAAAGTGGACGGAGCGCAGAAACAAGAAAATAACGCAAAATAAGTCTCAATCCGTGAAATGTGAATAGTGAACTCAAGATTTTTGTGTCCTTGTGTCGTGTGTCTTTGTGACTAACTACTCTAGTCATTTCTATGAACCATGAACTGTGAACAAATGCAGCTTTCAGCTATCCGCTCTCAGCTATCAGCCATACTGTGTGGCCCGTTAACTGTAGACTAAGAGATTCTCGATGCTCGATATTAGTTATGAGCTGCTTTCATTTCCTTATCTTCTTAAGTAACTCATCTAAAGTGAGCGTATTTATGACATCTTCCTTTTTAAGCCACGCCCTTCTGGCAACGCCGACTCCGAACTTTATTGATTTCAAATGCCCTATATCATGCGAATCAGTATTTATGGCCAGCTTTACTCCGGATTCAGCCGCACGCCTTGCATCATGGGAATCCAGGTCAAGCCTTTGGGCAAAGCTATTGATTTCAAGTGTGGTGTTAGTATCTCTGGCCACGCTTAACACTTTCTCCCAATCTACATCGTAAGAAGGTCGCACACCCCATAATCTCCCAGTAGGATGCGCGATGATATTCACATATTTATTATTGCATGCCCTTACTAATCTGCTGGTTATTTGAATCCGTGCCTGTTTGAACCCGGTATGGATAGCAGCTACTACAATATCAAACTCTTTCAATATATCATCATCATAATCAATATTGCCTTCAGAATCAATATCAACCTCCGTGCCGTAAAGCACTCTGAAATTATTCAATTTAGAATTTATCTTATCGATCTCTTTTTTCTTTTTACGCAAATCACCTATTGATAATCCTCCGGCAACTTTTAAACTCTGGGAATGATCGGTTACAGCTATATATGAATACCCCGCTCCTTTTGCCGCATAAGCCATCTCTTCTATGCTGTTAATGCCATCAGACCATTTAGAATGAACATGCAGGTCGCCTTTTATATCCTTATCCTGGATCAAAATTGGCAATCCAGATTTAATTGCCAGTTCTACTTCCCCTGTGTTTTCGCGCAACTCAGGTTCTACATAATCGAGGCCTAATACCTTAAAAACACCTTTTTCATCTTTACCGTAAATTAATTTATTGCCCCTGTATATTCCGTATTCATTAATCTTCAGCTTCTTTTTTATCGCTAGCTGCCGGAGTTTTATATTGAAATCTTTTGATCCTGTAAAATATATAAGCGCAGCGCCATAGGATTCATTTTTTACTACCCTACAGTCAACCTGCACACCGCCTTTTGTTATTACCGAGCTTTTCGTTTCTCCTTTGGCTAAAACCCGGTTAACCGAAGGAGCTTTCAAAAATGCCTGCATAACCTTCCCCGGGTTTTTCGAAGTAACTAAAATATCTATATCCCTTATGGTCTCTTTTTTTCTCCTTAGGCTGCCGGCGACTGAGATTTTATCTACTGCCGGTATGGCACTAAGATATTTTATAAAGCCATCAGACACGTTATAGGCTTCCGGCAAAAGCATTCTTTGACGGCCTTCCTTAAAAAGAGCTATTCCTTTTTTAATATTCTCTACGGTTTTGCCTTTTATGCCGGGCAATTTCAGGAGCCTGCCTTCAGATATGGCATTTTCCAGGTCGGCTATACCTTTTATGCCCAGTTTGTCGTACAAAAGCCTGGCAGTCTTGGGCCCGATTGAAGGGATATTAAGAATTTCCAGCAACCCTTCGGGTATACTTCGTTTTAAATCTTCATAAAACTTAAGTTTACCCGTAGAAAATATTTCTATTATCTTTGCAGAAAGGTCCTTGCCGATACCGGGTATCTCTTGAAGCTTATCCTCATTAACATATTCTTCAAGGTTTCCGCTAAAACCCTCTATCACCTCTGCGGCCCGTGTATATGCCCGTATACGAAAGATATTTTCTCCCTTTATCTCAAGAATATTAGCGATATCCCTGAATATATTTGCAATTAAGGTGCTTTCCATATTACAAAGGGTTGGGTGTTTTTATGGTTTTATTATTGAAGGTTTTTTAATTTATCTATACCCGGCTCTATCTTGACGGCCTTCTGCCTGTAAAACTCCGCCTTTTCCATATCGCCTTTCTTCTTATAAGCCTGCGACAGCCTCATATAGGGGGTTGAAAATTGAGGCGAGAGTTTAATGGCGATCTCAAGATGCTCAATTGACTTATCAACGTTGCCGCCCATGATCTGAGGAGCCAATAAAAAATACGTGCCTAACCCAAGATGGACCTCAGGCAATTCAGGAGAGATTTCGAGCGCTTGGATAAAATATTTTTTTATATTCACTGCAAAAAATAATTTATCAATCATTGCCGAACTGTTGATCCTTTTTGCATTTATAGAACCGATCAAAATATACACCATTGCACGGTTCTGGCTGCTTAGATCCTTTTGCCCCAAACATTGTTTTAATAAGCGTGTTGCTTCATCTAATTTAGAATCATTATAATATATATAAGCTAAAGAAATCTGGCTTAAGGTATGATCAGGGTCCTTTGCTAATACCTGTTCAAGCAATTCTTGCGATTCTTTAAAATCATACCTTCTGCGTAAAACTTCCGCCTTTGCCCAGATGGCAAAATTATTCTCAGGGTCAGTTCTCAATATTCTCTGCGCCCTGTTAAAGGCGGTCTTATCTTCCCTGTTTTTGAGGTCGGTTAATATCTGTTTCTCTGCTGATTCAAAATCGCGGCTTTTGCTAAGGAAACCTACGGTAGGATTAATTAAAAAAAAGCGCAGCAGCAAACCGAACCCAGCAAGAATCATAAAAAAAATAATGCTTTTTTTTATCATAACAAAACACCTGCCGGGGCTTTATCAGCTACGGCTGTTTTCTACTACTGATTCGTAACCGGATTCGATCGTTTTAACTAAATCAACTAAAAGAGAATTAACAGGCGTTGGAATTGAGAGTTCCTGCCCTAATCTCACAACTACCCCATTTATATAATCTATTTCTGTCTTCTTTTTATTCAGCACGTCCTGCAGCATCGAAGAGATGTTCTGTGCAGTAGACTCGCAGACAGCTTCTACTTTTGCAAGCGGGTCATCATAAATAAGTTTGACTCTTTTCCTTTTTGCAATGCGCACAGCCTCCGAAACAGCTGCCCTTAATATCTTACGGGTCCCTTCAAACTCGATCAATTTTCCATTCTTCATCCTGGTAAGGGCAGATATTGCATTTATGCCGACATTTACTATCAGCTTAGACCATAAAACTGATTTTATATCTCTTGATATTTTAATCTCCAGGCCCGCCTTATTAAATAACTCCCTTATGGAGCGTATTTCTACCGTGGTCCTGCCGTCGATGAACCCGATTACTGTTTCACCCTTACCTGCATGGCGGACATGGGCAGGTTTAATAAGCGTAGCTCCCTGGCTGGTAGCGCCTCCCATAACCATATTCTCACCGATAATTTCGCTGATGACTTCAATATTACCGATGCCATTTTGCAATGTCAGGACGACAGTATTTTTATGGAGTAAAGGCTTGGCTGAGAGCACGGCTTTCTTGGTATCATAAGATTTTACACAGATAAGCACCAGGTCAGCCTTATCTACTTCGGAAACATCCACTGTTGCTTTTACTTTTGCGTTCCAGCTGCCCGAAACACCTTCAATACTGATACCGTGCTTATTGATAATAGCAGATCGTTCTTTATCTTTTTCCAGGACCCATACCTCTTCTTTGGTTTTAGATAACATAGCTGCCAAAAGACTGCCTATGGCCCCTGCGCCAACTATAACTATTTTCATATATTGCCTCCAAACATAATTCTTCTTAAACTGCCAAAGGAACTCTTGAATCGTTAAGCTTATTGGCTACCTTCTGCGATTTTAAACTTCGCCCTAAATGGAAATTAAGGAATGTGTTTAGAATAAGTTCTAATTCACGCTTAATCTGCGGGTTCATCCCGAGGTTAAGGTTGCTCTTTAAATCGTTGCGCTCTATGTGCAAGATAGAGGCTACCGTGCCTCTGAACACCGAACGGGAACTCGTATCTTTGGTAAAACACCTGCTGCATAATAAGCCGCCTAATACCAGACTGAATTTTGAATCACCCAGTATCTTTCCCTGGCAGGAAACACAAGAGTCGAAATTCGGCCTAAAACCCGAAAGGGAAAGAGTCTTTATTTTAAATATCGTTGTTATCTTTTCCGGGCTGCTCCCGTTGTTTATTTCCTTCAGACAATCCAGGGCAAGGTTAAAAACATCTTCATTGGGGTCCTCTATGGGCATTATAGCATCCAATAACTCCATCATCAGGCTGGAAGCTGCTATCCCGGGGATCTGACTCCTTGTATTATTGAAGTTGTCTCTTATATCGCACTGGCTTACCAAGTGCAGGGTGCTTTCCCTTTTCTGATAAAACAATATATCATTGTGTGAAAATATCTCTAATGTGCTTGCGAATTTCTTCGGCTCTTTTCTGATGCCCTTAAGCAGGCCTGATACCTTACCAAACTCTTTAGTCAGAAAATTCACTATAAGCGAGGTCTCCCTGAAATCCCATTTGTTCAGCACTATTGCTTCCGCTTTTAAAATCGGCATCTTGGGCCTTTCTATCAACTCAGATTAAGTTTGTTAAGTATATATTCGCAGCGCTTCTGCATCTTTAAATATCCGCTTTCTGTATCATCGCTATATCCGAGAATATGCAAAAGCCCGTGTACAAGATATAAGTAAACTTCAAAGAGTGCGCTCGTAGCATATTGCCTTGCCTGGCGGCTGGCTGTATCTGTAGATATTATAATATCGGCAACGGCAGAACGAGCGCCTGAACCTGATAAATCAAACGCCAAGACATCAGTCGCCTCATTTTTCCCCAAATATAGTTTATTAAGCCTTTTGATTTTATTGTCGCTGACAAAAGTAACCGACAGTTCCAACGGGTAGCGCGCCCTTTCCAGAGAAAGAGTCTTAAGCACTACTTTTCTTACCTTTGCTGGACTGACGCAGACTTTCTTCTGAAGGTTTTTTATAGCTATCTTCACTATTTGAATTTTTCTCCGGATAGGACACCCGAACGTGATATATGCCGCTGAGTATTCTAATAAACACCTTGGAAATATTCTCAAGGTCTTTTAGGGTGAGTTCGCATTCATCAAGCTGGCCGTCTATAAACTTATTATTGATAATTTTATGCACTTCCTCTTCAATCTTATTGGGTGAAAAATCCTTTAATGAGCGCGTAGCTGCCTCGACAGAATCAGCCAATAATACTATGGCTGTCTCCTTGGTAGCGGGCTTGGGCCCGGGATAACGAAAACCTTCTTCGTTGACTTCTTCGCCTCCGTCAACATTCTCAAGCGCCCTGCGGTAAAAATAATATACAAGGCTGTCACCATGATGCTGCTGTATAAAATCTATAAGCCTCCTATTAATCTTATATTTTTTTGCCAGGTCTACGCCTTCTTTTACATGGTTCATTATAACCAGCTTACTCATGGATGGGGACAAATCTTCGTGTTTACTCCTATCCAACTGCTGGTTCTCGCTGAAATATTCAGGCTTATCGAGCTTGCCGATATCATGATAATATGCCCCGACCCGGGATAATAAAGCGTTTGCCCCTACGGCAGAACACGCGGCCTCAGCAAGATTGCCCACGATCAAGCTATGATGGTAAGTGCCTGGTGCTTCCATTATCATCCTCTGCATAAGAGGGTGATTGAAATCGGCTAATTCAAGTAGGCTGATATTTGTAATTGTGCCAAAAAGATATTCAAATATCGGCAAGACTCCCAATACAACCACGCTTGAGATAATACCATTGATAAACAGCACCGTATACCTACTCGGGTCACCAATACTAAACCTGTCAATGATCAGCAAGAGCGCAACCTGTAGTACCCCTATTATTATGCCGGTCCTGATTATCACCATACGCCTGCGCAAACCGAAAACAAAGATACCTGAAGCTACACCGCTGATCAAGAATAGCAGCCCGAGGTTAAGGTTATTGCCATAAAGAGAAGCCACGGAGAAAGCATAAGACAAGCTTAAAAGAAAAGATACTTCAAGATTATTATATAATATGGCTGCCAGCATGGGTATCACGCAGAAAGGGATCAGGAAAACAGAAAGCCTGTTATTCAAAATAAAATAGCTGGTGGCAAAACCTATCAGATAGAGCAGGCTTAACTCCAGCAAGCTTTCTTTTTGGTATATTGTCTTACGGTATTTAAAATACGTGGCCAGGGTAAGTATAAAAACCGGCACTATAAGATTTATGCCGACGATATAGCCGACTATCAAAATCAAAATAGAGATAAAGAAAAACTTAGCTTTATTTATTACGGCTTGTTTTATCATAAGCTTCGATTATCCTTTGCACTAAAGCATGCCTTACAACATCCAGGCCGCTGAATCTGATGAACTTTATCCCTTCTATTCCGGAAAGTATATCCTGGGCCTGCAATAAACCTACGGGCCTACCTTCAGGAAGATCGCTTTGCGTTATATCCCCGGTAATCACGGCCTTTGAATCAAAACCCAGGCGGGTCAGAAACATCTTCATCTGTTCGGCTGTGCAATTCTGCGCTTCATCCAGGATGATAAATGCTTCATTTAAAGTCCTCCCGCGCATATAAGCCAAAGGCGCAACTTCGACAATCCCCGTTTCAAGGTATTTTTCAATGACCTCGGCATCCATCATATCATACATCGCATCATACAAAGGGCGCAGATAAGGGGATATCTTCTCTACCATATCCCCGGGCAGAAAACCCAGGGACTCCCCGGCTTCAATAGCAGGGCGCGTGAGTATTATCCTGCGCACCTCATGCTTCTTGAGCGCCTCAACCGCGGCA
Organism: Candidatus Omnitrophota bacterium; assembly: GCA_003598025.1. Taxonomy (NCBI): domain Bacteria; kingdom Pseudomonadati; phylum Candidatus Omnitrophota; species Candidatus Omnitrophota bacterium. Next base: position 82,456 of record QZKH01000003.1, on the reverse strand, counting down.
GCCATGGCAAGATACGTCTTGCCTGTCCCCGCCGGCCCGATGCCAAAAACAATATCATATGCTCTGATGGCCTGAACATACTCCTGCTGGCCTTTTGTCCTTGGCCCGATACGCTTACCCGCGGAAGAACAAGTAAGTGATGGCATGCTCAACAGATCCGATACATAGCCTTTTGATCCGTTCTTATACCCGGATATCAGATCTTTTACCTCTTCCGGCCCTAAAATATTTCCATTTCGTAAGCCGCCAAGTATGCTTTCTATCAGGCTAGCAGACTTTTTTATATTATTTGCAGCACCTTTTATTTTAAGATGCTCATTACGAACAGTTATCTTTACTTTAAATTGCTTCTCTATAGACTTCGTATTCTGATCATTGGGCCCGAATAATAGCTTAGCTTCATCATGAGTACAAAGCCTTATATTTTTTTCCATTTTTATTTGATCTTAACCGCCGGCTCCTTCATATTTTCAACAGGGACCATTATTGTCTGGCCGGGATATATCCGATCCGGGCTTTTTAAAGCTTCTTTATTTGCTTCAAATATCTTATTCCATTTCTTAGTCGTCCCATAGAATTTCTGGGATATCTTTTGTAAAGTATCATTCTTCTGCACTACATACTCTTCATAATTTAAGGCTTCAGCGGTTTCCTGAACAGGCATACTTTCCCCTTCAGTATAATCAACAGCCGCCTCTTCCATAGTTACTGGCGTTTGTGCGGCCTTACCACCTTTCTTGGCTTTTGCCGGAAAACCCAGTTCAATCTCGACTACCCTGGTCGTCCTTTCTGTCTTACGCACTTTTGTCTCCTCATAAGGAGCCTCGCCCTTAAGATATCCCCTGTTTCCTGCTGACAGGTCTTGATCCACTCTGTCTTTTGTAAGAGGGTAAGTCCTGACCACACATCCCGAAATAATAAAAACAGATGCAAGCAATATTGTTCCGCTCAGCTTCTTATCCATTTTTTCCTCCTTTTTTTCTGACCTCAATGGCCAGCTCCTTTAATTGTTTTTCATCGACTTCAGAAGGCGCGCCTGTTAACGGGCATATTGCCTGAGAAGTCTTAGGAAAAGCGATAACCTCTTTAATACTCTCCTGCCCGGCAAGAATTGCAGCCAGCCTATCTAAACCAAAAGCCACACCCGCATGAGGAGGGGCTCCATACTGGAATGCCTCCAGAAGAAAACCAAACCTTCTGTAAGCCTGTTCTTTATCAATACCGATTATATCAAAAATTTTCTCCTGCAGCGCCTGGTTATGTATCCTTATCGATCCGGAACCGAGCTCCATCCCGTTTAAAACGAGATCATACGACCTTGATTTAACTGCCGCTGGGTCAGTTTTAAGCAGATCCAAAGAATCTTTGCTTGGGGCGGTAAACGGATGATGCTCGCTCTCCCATCTCTTCTCCTCCTCATTAAACTTGAACAAAGGGAATTCATTAACCCATGCAAAAGCAAACTCAGAGTTCAATACCTTTCTTAAGTCTGGTTTATCAGTTGCATACTTTTCCTGTGCTTCTTTATAACTTAAACGGGTAAAAGGCGTCTTTATATCTACCCCCTTTAATTCTTTAAAAATAACCTTCATCAATTCTTCTATGAGCAAATATATATCATCTTCTTCGACAAACGACATCTCAATATCCAGCTGGGTGAATTCCGGCTGGCGGTCAGCACGCAGGTCTTCATCCCTGAAACACTTAGCAATCTGGTAATATTTGTCTGCCTGGGAAACCATTAATATCTGTTTAAATAACTGCGGTGACTGCGGAAGGGCAAAGAAATTTCCCGGATTTACACGCGAAGGTACCAGGTAATCCCTGGCCCCTTCCGGTGTGGATTTTGTTAATACGGGTGTCTCGAATTCCAGAAAACCCTTGGCATCCAGGAAAGAATGTATAATTTTAAATAAATTATGCCTCATTACAAAATTATTTAAAACCGTTTCTCTCCTTAGATCAAGATAGCGGTATTTAAAGCGGAGCTCTTCAGTGATCTCCGAATTATCGCTTATTTCAAATGGCGGATTCAAGCTGGGATTCAGCACTTCCATATCTTTTACTAAAATTTCGATTTCTCCGGTACTGATTTTAGGATTCAGGTTGTTCTTAGGCCGGTTGTTAACTATGCCGGTTACCCTTATTACAAATTCATTACCGAGACCTTTTGCTTTTTCATAAGCCTGGCCGGATTCTTTGGGTATAAATACAATCTGGGTTATGCCATACCTGTCTCTTATGTCAATAAATATAAGTTTACCGTGGTCGCGCCTGTTCGCTACCCAGCCGCAAAGGGCTACTGTCTTACCGGAATCATTCAGGTTCAGCTCACCGCAAGTATTCGTCCTTAACATACTCAATTCATCCTGGCTTTAAACTCGTTCAATAACTGGCTTTCTTTTATACTTATCTGCTGGCTATTAGCCATATCTTTCAAGGTTAAAACTCCTGCTTTTAGCTCGTCTTCGCCGATTATCAAGGCAAATTTTGCATTAAGATTATTGGCAACGCGCATAGCCGCCTTTAAAGTCTTGTTTTCGTAATCTGTATCGCAGGCAATATTATTAGCACGTAAAAAACCCAGTATTTCAACCGCTTTATCTCGCGCCTTTTCCCCTAAAGCGATGATATAAACAAGTTTATTAGTAATCTGCTCCTCTTGCCGGCCAAGGGCCAGTATCATCCTTTCCACGCCCAAGGCTAATCCAACAGAACCAACGTCCGGCCCGCCTAAGTTCTTTACAAGGTCGTCATATCTTCCGCCTGCGCCCAAGGCATCCTGCGCGCCTAAAGCATCGTGCCTGAATTCAAAAACTGTACGTGTATAATAATCAAGCCCGCGCACCAAGAAAGGGTTTACTTCAAATTTAATACCAAGGACGCTAAGGGAACCTTTCAGTTTCTTAAAATGTGTATCGCAATCAGGGCAAATATGACTGCCGCCTAAAGACAGACCCTTCAGGACGCTTTTACATTCTTCATTCTTGCAATCCAGTATCCTTAATATATTTACATCAAATCTTTTCCTGCAGTCTGCGCATAATTTATCAAGCTTACCCTTGATTTCTTTGCGTAAATAATCAGCTAATTTCTTACGGTCATTGGCACATCCTAAACTGTTTATATGTATCTTATAACCGGTTACACCGGCAGATTTTAACAATTTATCTCCGAGGGAGATGACTTCGGCATCAAGAAAGGGGTCATAAGAGCCTATTGTCTCACAGCCTATATGATGGAATTGCCTTAACCTTCCGCGCTGCGGCCTTTCATACCTGAACATCGGGCCGATATAAAATAACTTAATAAACCCGTTTGTTTTATCAAGGTTATTCTCGATATAGGCCCTTACTACGGAGGCTGTGCCTTCAGGACGCATAGCGTAAGAGGCATCTTCCTTTTTAATCACAAACATCTGCTTCTGCACAATATCAGCAGAGGCACCTAAGGTCCTGTTAAAAAGGGCTGCGTCTTCTAATAAAGGCAGGCGGATCTCATGATAATTATACAAATTGAATATATTTCTGCTTTGTTCTTCTATGTGAAGCCACAAACCTGCTTCCTGAGGTAATATATCTTTTGTTCCGGGGACTCTTTTTAGCATATCTTAGGAGAGGGGGAAAATTTAAATAACCTTCTTTTTCATTTCAAGGCCTGGTTTAAAAATGACCACTTTTCTTGGAGGGACGGGGACTACCTGGCCTGTACGAGGGTTCCTTCCGGTACGGCTTTTTCTTTGTTTTATCTTAAAAACACCGAAGTTACGCAGCTCTATCTTTTCTCCTCTTATCAGAGCTTCAATAATATAGTCAAAGGTCTTTTGGACGACCTTTTTTACCGCAATCTGTTTGATGTTGGTCTCATCGGATATTCTTAAAATAATATCTTTTTTTGTCATCTGTTCCCCCTTTTAAACAAGAACGCAGCCTTTAAATTAGCCCGTTATGTTTATAAGTATAATACCAACAGAAAGTTACGATGTCAACAAAAAAATGGATTAGTTAGTAGGTAAAGTAGGCTGGTTCACAGTTCATAGAGCATAGTTCATAGACATGAAGAGTATCTAGTCACAAAGACATCCTTCGGCTTGGTTCGACTTCACTCACCATAAAACGCTCAGGACTCCCTCGGCCTGAGCAGTGTCGAAGGCCTAAGGTCGCAAAATCACAAGAAAAGCATAGTTAAATCGTTGATTCGTTTAATAGTTTATTCGTTAATCCAGGCTTCTTCGGTTCAACGAACCAACTATTCAACTGGTAAACGCTATTCTGTGAACCGTGAACTATGAACCATGAACTAATCTACTTATGCCATTAATGTTTATATGGTAAGTGTCAGGCGGTCCTGGCCAATAAGATCTTCAATGCCCCTGATCAGCTCTTCCTTAGGCTCTACAAAAAAGCCCTCGCCAACGACCAATTTGACTTTTGATTTTGACGGAGTATCAATATGAAGATATATCGGAATATTGCCTCTTGAGTTTGTTAATAGCTCCTTCAAGCTTTCAAAAAGAGTGTCTTTCATGCCGGTAAGGTTAATATTTACCGCTGTAATTGATTTATATATTTGCTCAAAAGACAGCATATCATTAACAACTATCTTTGGCATATCCTCTTTAAGATTAAGCCTTCCTTTCACCAAAACGACGGTATTAGGCAGGATAAAACGGGATATTTTCTGGTATGCCTGAGGGAATATCAGCAATTCCACAACCCCTTCTAAGTCCTCGAGTTTTACTATTGCCATCTTCTCCTGTTTTGCGCGGGTAAGAGTCTGCTTTACCTTTGCGATAAGGCCGACTATCTTAACGTCCTGGCCATCCTCATGGGTAGCTAATGTGGACGTAGACGAAGAAACAAAATGCTTGAGTTGGCCGGCATAACGGGCTAAAGGATGGCCGCTTACATAAAAACCAAGCATCTCTTTTTCAAAAGACAATAACTGCGGCTCAGGCCATTCATGCACCTGCGGAAGGTTTATCATGTTGTTATCAAAAATGTCCTTGGTCAGTTTTACATCAAAGAAAGAAAGCTGCCCGGTAAGTTTCTCTTTTTGCATCTTTGAAGAAAACTCAATCAATCTATCTAAATTCGCGACCATCTGCGCCCTCGGAGTTTCAAATTCATCCATGGCACCGCATTTTATGAGGCTTTCTAAAACCTTCCTGTTAGACAGCCTTAGATCAATTCTCTGGCAAAGGTCATGCAGGCTCTTAAAGCGTGAATCAGCCCTGGCATTGATTATGGATTCTATCGCGCCCAGGCCGACATTCTTAACTGCTAAAAGCCCGAAGCGTATCGTTTTATCATCTACTACGCTAAATAGGGCATCGCTCTCATTAATATCCGGAGGAAGGACCTTAAGGTTCATCCTTGCGCACTCATTAATATATTCTACGATTTTATCCGTATTGTCACGCTCAGATGTCAATAGCGCAGTCATAAATTCAACGGGATAATTTGCTTTTAGATAGGCTGTCCGGTATGAGATCATAGCATATGCTGCGCTATGCGATTTATTAAAACCATAACCTGAGAAATATTCGATAAGGTCAAATATCTTGCTTGCGATACTCTCGCTTATTCCGTTATTTAGGCATCCGGATATGAATATTTTACGCTGCTGTTCCATAATTTCGGGGATTTTCTTACTCATTGCCCTGCGTAATAAATCTGCCTGGGTGAGAGTAAAACCGGCCAATACAGAAGCGGTCTGCATTATCTGTTCCTGATAAACCATAATCCCGTATGTTTCTTTTAATATAGGCTCTAACTTCTTGTGGGGATATTTTATTTCCACCCTGTTATGTTTACGCTGAATGAAATCATCGAGCATACCAGAGCCTATCGGGCCAGGCCTGTATAATGCCAGCAGGGCGATTAAATCTTCAAACCTTTCAGGTTGCAGCTTTCTAAGCAAATCCCTCATGCCCGAGCTTTCAACCTGGAAGACTCCTTCAGTCTGGGCACTGGATAATAAATGAAATGTCTTTTTGTCATCTAATGGTATGTCATCAATGTGGACATCTATATGTTTTACTCTCTTAATCAAATCAACTGTATGCTGAATTACGGTAAGGGTACGAAGCCCTAAGAAATCTACCTTAAGCAGGCCAACTTTTTCCAGAATACTCATGCTATAACCGCTGGTTATCTGGTCTTCCTGGGTTTTAAAAAGAGGCATATAATTATCTAAAGGCTTATCGGCAATAACAACACCGGCGGCATGGACAGATGCATGGCGGTTCAGGCCCTCAAGCTGCAGGGCTATAGTCATCAATTCTTTTATCTGCGGGTCGTTGTCATACATATTCTTAAGTTCTGCTTCCGAATCTAATGCCTGCTTTAAACTGATCCCCGGGTCCGGAGGTATCATTTTTGCAATACGGTCTACGTCGGCATAACTGATCCCCATTACCCTTCCCACATCCCTTACCACAGCCCTTGCCTGCATCGTCCCAAATGTTATGATCTGGGCGACATTTTCCTGGCCATACTTCTTAGTCACGTACTCTATGACTTCCTGCCTTCTCTCATAGCAGAAATCAATATCAATATCGGGTAGACCTTTGCGCTCAGGATTAAGAAACCTCTCAAATAGCAGCCCGTATTTTAACGGATTGATATCAGTGATCCCGAGAAGATAGCTTATAAGGCTGCCTGCTGCGCTGCCCCTTCCAGGGCCAGTGGGAATATTGTTCTTTTTGGCATAGTTAATGAAATCCCATACTATAAGAAAATAACTTATAAATCCTGCATCTTTTATTATTTTGAGTTCATGCTCAAGGCGCTCATTGATTTCCGGGGTTAGCCGGTTGAACCTTCTCTTTAACCCATCAGCGCAAAGATTACGCAAGAATTCTTCTTTATCCTCATTACCGGGGGTTTCATACCTGGGCAGATGTATCTTAGAAAAGTCAAGTTCAAGGTTGCAACGCGAAGCTATCTCCAGCGTATTTTGGATCGCCTCCGGAACATCCTTAAATACCTCTATCATCTCCTGGGGGGACCTGAAATAGAATTCGTTTGTCTGGAACTTCATCCTGTTAGGGTCATCAAGGGTGGATTGCGTCTGAATACAAAGCAATGCCTCATGGCTCCTGGCGTGATTTTTCGTAAGGTAATGCACGTCATTTGTCGCAACTAAAGGAAGGTTAAGCTCTTTTGCTATTTTAATCAGCCCCTCGTTTACGGTCTTTTGCTCAGGTATAGAATTGGCCTGTAATTCAAGGTAGAAATTATCTTTGCCTAAAATATGAGAATATTCATCTGCGGCTTTAAGCGCATCATTAAAGCGCCTTTGCTGGATCAACTGGGGGATTTCGCCTTTAAGGCAAGCGGTTAAACAAATCAGGCCTTTGGAGTGTTGTGATAAAATTTCTTTATCGATTCTGGGGCGGTAATAAAAGCCTTCCAGGTAACCGACTGAAACCAGCTTCATAAGATTATGATAGCCGATTTCATCTTTGGCAAGCATGATTAAATGATAAGAAGCCTCATCGATACCACTGGAACCCTTGTCTTTGCGGCTGCCGGGGGCAACATAAGTTTCGCATCCGATTATCGGCTTGATGCCGGCCCTCTGGGCCTCCATGTAGAAATCAACTGCACCGAACATATTTCCGTGGTCGGTTATTGTAAGGGAATCCATTTTATACTGCTTAGCCAAACCCAGTAGATCTGATATACGGCATGCGCCGTCAAGAAGGCTGTATTGGGTATGCAGATGTAGGTGGATAAATTCGCTTCGTGGCATATATTTAATAGTAGCTAAAATACGTTTATATGGGACACACGCCACAATGTCACAAGGTCACAAATAAACGTACAAAACTAAAATAAAAATCAATAATTTTGTGTCTTTGTGACTGGTGTCTTTGTGACTTCAGCTATGAATAATCAACTATGAATCTTGAGCTAATCTTACTCCCACTCTATCGTCGCAGGAGGCTTTGAGCTTATATCGTAGACTACGCGGTTAACACCTTTTACTTCATTTATTATACGATTGGATATTTTGCCGAGTAATTCGTACGGCAACTTGGCCCAATCTGCGGTCATTCCATCTGAGCTGGTTACACAACGAAGAGCCACAACGTTCTCATAAGTACGCTCGTCACCCATTACCCCCACGCTTTTAATAGGCAATAAAACCGCAAAAGACTGCCAGATTTGTTCATAGAGCCCAGCTTTCCTTACTTCATCCAGCACCCTGCGGTCAACTTCCCTGAGCAAATTAAGCCTTTCAATAGTAACCTCTCCAATTATCCTAATTGCAAGCCCGGGCCCGGGAAAAGGCTGACGGTTAATTATGACATCGGGTAAATTCATGTTCCTGCCGATCTGGCGGACCTCGTCCTTGAATAATTCACGCAAAGGCTCCAGTAATTTAAGCTTCATATGTGCAGGCAAGCCGCCGACATTATGATGTGTTTTTATCCTGCTTGAAGGGCCGCCAAAAGCTGAAACTGATTCAATAACATCAGGGTAAAGTGTTCCCTGCGCTAAATATTTTACTCCTTTTACTTTCAGAGCCTCCTCTTCAAAAACTTTAACAAATTCATTGCCGATTATCTTTCTTTTTTCTTCAGGGTCAGTTATCCCTTTAAGCCGCTCTAAGAAACGCTTGCTCCTGTCAACGTAATCAAGGTTCAAATGGAACATCTCCTTAAATACGCTTTTAATCTGCTGCGGCTCATCTTTTCTTAATACACCGTTATCAATAAAAATACACCTTAAATTTTTACCTATAGCCCTATGTATCAATAATGCTGCCACGGATGAATCAACGCCCCCGCTTAGGCCTAAAACAACTTTATCCTTGCCCACTGTTTTTTTAATATTTTCTATGCTTTCTTTTATAAACGACTGCATAGTCCAGCGCCCGGAACATCCGCAGACCCTGAATAAGAAATTGCTTATAATCTGGCTTCCCTTTTCGGTATGAGTAACCTCCGGATGGAACTGGACGCCATAGATCTTTGTTTTTTTATTTGAGATTGCAGCTATCGGGGCATTTAGAGTATGCGCAATCGCATGAAACCCGGAAGGTAATTTTTTAACAAGGTCTCCGTGGCTTGCCCAACATGTAATATTGCCTGGCATCTGGCTGAAGAGGTCACGGTTATCATCAATAAAAAGCTCGGCCCTGCCAAATTCACGATGCCGGCATTGCTTAACCTTGCCTGCGTTCATTTCGGTTATAACCTGCATACCGTAACAAATACCCAGAATAGGGATCTTCAGCTTGAATATTTTTTTATCAGGATACGGGCTCTTTTTACTGGTGACAGAGGCCGGGCCTCCGGATAAAATTATCCCTCTGGGAGCCATGCTTATTATCTCTTTAGCTGAAATATTGTACGGGACTATTTTGGAATAAACCTTATTCTCCCTTACCCGCCTTGCAATCAACTGTGTATACTGCGACCCAAAATCAAGTATAAGTATCGTCTGTCTTGTCATTTGCCCATCCCCACTCTTTGGCTGGCTTGAAATATCTTGCCTTCCGTCTGTATCGAAGGCGCTATTATAATTTCAACATTATGCATCTCTTTAATATTTGACGCGCCCAAAGACCCCATGGAGGTCTTTAATGCCCCGATTAAATTCTGTGAACCATCATCAACTTTTGCCGGGCCAAATAAAATTTCTTTTAATTTACCGGTTGTGCCTACATAAATACGCGTGCCTCTGGGAAGATTGACATTTGAAGTCGCCATTCCCCAATGATATCCCCTGCCGGGTGCTTCAATCGCCCTGGCAAAGCTCGAGCCGATCATAACGGCATCAGCTCCGGCAGCAAAGGCTTTACAAACATCCCCGCCTCTATTCATGCCTCCATCGGTTATAATCGGGACATACCTGCCTGTACTCTTCAAGTAAAAATCTCTTGCAGCAGCTGCATCAACAGTAGCTGTAACCTGAGGTACGCCTATACCCAATACTCCCCTTGTAGTACATGCCGCACCCGGGCCAACTCCTATCAACAAGCCAGATGCGCCGGTTTCCATAAGGGCCAAAGTCATTTCGTAAGTCACGCAATTACCGATTATTACTGGTATCTTAAATGTTTTACAGAACTTAGCCAGATTAAGGCTTTTATATTCTTTAGACAAATGTTTCGTGCTGGTTACGGTAGACTGTATGAATAAAAGGTCAGCTCCGGATGAGACCGCAATTTTACCGAATTTCTCTGCATGGGCGGGTATGCAGCTTACGGCAGCAGTGCCATTTTTATTCTTTATCTGCTTGATAATCCTAGAGATCAGCTTTTCTTTAATCGGCGTATTATAAATAGACTGTATTAACTGTGTTGCTTCTTCCGAAGAAGCAGCGGCTATCTTTTTTAAGACTTCATCGGCATTATCATACCTGCTCTGAACACCATCCAAATTTAATACTGCAATACCGCCTAGTTTAGACATTTCTACGGCAAACTTAGCATCAACTACCCCATCCATGGCTGCTGCAAGTATAGGTATTTTGAATTTTTTCCCTCCGATCTCAAAAGTAGTATCCACATCAGTAGGGTTTATAGTCCTGTCACCTGGTACGAGTGCTACCTCATCAAAACCATAACATCTTCTTGCCCGCCTGCCTATACCTATCCATTCTGCCATATCATTACCTCGCTTTATATAAATTATTTATTAACAATGAGTTAAAGACCTTCCTTTGCGCTATTTTTTTTAGGCTGGAATGTAAAATTTTATAATATTATTCAAGTTTTGTCAACATATTATTTTAGGACCGTTTCTCCTGCTCTCCATAGACCGTTTCTCCTGCTAACCAGAGAAGTGCCCCCGCTTATTAATTTCTCTAATAAAAAGGGGCAAGGATTTCTCCTTGCCCCTTTTTATTCAAGCCATATTCTGGCTTATCAATACATACCACCCATACCTCCACCCATACCACCAGGTGGCATAGGAGGCATCTTATCTTCCTTTTCAGGCTTATCTACTATTAAAGCCTCGGTTGTCAGCATCAAAGCGGCAATGCTTGCGGCATTCTCTAAAGCAGAACGGGTAACCTTTGTAGGATCAATTATCCCTGCTTCAATCATGTCTACATAATTGCCTTCTGACACATCCAAGCCTTCATTTGTCTTTCTCTTTTTCACTTCCTGCACTACAACAGAACCTTCAAGGCCTGCATTATGAGAAAGCTGTCTTAAAGGCTCTTCAAGCGCGCGCCTTACTATATCGGCACCTATCTTCTCATCGTTTTCAAGCTTCAATTTTTCTAAAGCCGGGATTGTCCTGATAAGCGCAACGCCGCCGCCGGGGATAATACCTTCCTCAACTGCTGCGCGAGTTGCATGAAGCGCATCCTCAACCCTGGCTTTTTTCTCTTTCATTTCTGTTTCTGTGGCAGCACCGACATTGATGACTGCAACGCCACCTGCCAATTTAGCAAGGCGCTCCTGCAGTTTTTCCTTATCGTAATCAGAATCAGTATCTTCGATCTGCTTACGTATCTGGTTAATCCTTGCGTTTATTCCTGTTGTCTTACCAGCGCCTTCAACAATGGTAGTATTCTCTTTGTCTATCTTTACCCTCTTGGCGCGCCCGAGGTCGTTTATATCAACATTCTCAAGTTTGATACCAAGGTCTTCGGTAATAGCCTTACCATTGGTCAATATAGCGATATCTTCAAGCATCGCTTTTCTTCTATCACCATAGCCTGGAGCTTTAACAGCACAAGCCGTAAAAGTACCTCTGATCTTGTTGACGACTAAGGTAGCTAAAGCCTCGCCTTCAACCTCTTCAGCAACTATTAACAGAGGTTTACCGCTGCGTGCTATCTTCTCCAACAAAGGCAATAGGTCTTTTAGAGAAGCTATTTTCTTTTCATGAATCAGTATATATGGGTCTTCTAAAAGGCACTCCATTCTTTCTGTATCTGTGACAAAATAGGGAGAAAGATATCCCTGGTCAAACTGCATACCTTCAACTACTTCAAGCGTAGTTGCCGTTGATTTTGCCTCTTCAACTGTAATTACACCGTCTTTGCCGACTTTATCCATCGCTTCGGCGATCTGGTCGCCTATAGTCTTGTCACAGTTTGCGGCGATGTAGGCAACCTGGGCTATTTCTTTCTTGTCTTTTACAGGAGTTGAAAGTTTTCTTAATTCTTCTACTATTTTTACTACCGTTTTTTCAATGCCCCTTTTTAAAGCCATGGGATTAGCTCCGGCCGTAACATTCTTTAAGCCTTCTCTAAAAATGGCCTCGGTCAGGACAGTTGCAGTAGTAGTGCCATCGCCTGCAACATCAGAAGTTTTTTCGGCAACTTCCTTGACCATTTGAGCACCCATATTTTCATACGGATCTTCGAGTTCTATTTCTTTAGCAACGGTTACACCGTCTTTAGTTATTGTAGGTGAACCGAACTTCTTATCGATTACCACATTACGGCCCTTAGGCCCGAGGGTAACCTTTACCGCTGCGGCTAGCTGCTCAACACCGCTGAGTATCTTTCTGCGGCCCTCATCCTTGAACAACAATTGTTTTGCCATGTAACTCCTCCTTTATCTTACTTTATAATAGCTAAAATATCCTCTTCCCTCATTATCAAAAGCTCATCGCCTTCGCTGGTAGTGATTTCATTACCAGAATATTTCCCGTATAATATTTTATCCCCTACTTTTACTTCCAACGGCTGTATACTGCCGCTATCTAAGACTTTGCCCTTGCCAACAGCAACGATTTTGCCTTCTTGCGGTTTTTCTTTAGCTGTGTCCGGAAGAAGTATCCCACCTTTAGTTTTCGATTCGGCCTCAAGCGGCTTAACAACTACGCGGTCACCTAATGGCTGGATGTTCATAAAAACACCTCCTTAATTGTTAAGTAGTTTAATATTGTTATTTACTTAGCACTCTATTTCTTAGAGTGCTAATTATAAGAAAAAAAATTTTATTGTCAAGAGTTTTTTTAAAAAAATTCTAGGTCCGTTTCTCTGACTGACCATAGAAGTGCCCCCAATGGGGGCACTTCTATGAGGAGTGATAGAAACGGACCTGCGGTCAACATGAATCCTTCTTTTGAGCCTTGCTCTCATAAAGCATATAAAGGCCCTTCAAGATAAGATTTTTATCAAAGAAATTTATCTGCTTAACAAATTTCCTGATTAAAGGCAGGCTGCCTCCGGTTGCGATCACTTTTGTACGCTTACCCAGTTTAAATCTTATTTTTCTGCAAAACCCATCAGTAAGACCTGCAAATCCATAAACCAGGCCGCTTAGAATACTGTTTCTGGTATCACGGCCAATAAATTCCGGAGGCAGGCCTAATTTTACCTTCGGAAGAAGAGCTGTCTTTTCACATAAGGCATCCAGCGAGATCGAAAAACCAGGCAAGATCATCCCGCCCAAATAAACGCCTTTACCAGAAACAATATCAAACGTAATTGCCGTTCCAAAATCTATGATTATTAACGGCTTGCCGTATATTTTTAGCGAGGCGTAGGCATTAACAAGCCTATCCTGCCCAACCTGGGAAGGATAACGATAATTATTCCTTATAGGTACTTTGATATCCTTACCTATAATATATGCCTTAAATCCTAAAACTGTTAAATCTCTTTTTAAACGCTTATTAATATCTGGGACAACGCTACAAACAAAAGCGCTACCAGGATATGATCCCTGTCCAAAATGCTTTCTAAGCTTAGCCAAAGAATACGCGCAAGTCGGTATGATAAACTCCCTGACAAGAGCATTCCTCTTAAAAATACCAAAATTGATATTGGTATTTCCAACATCAACGGCAATGAAAATCCGAGTTTTATTATTAGAATATCTTAATCTATTTCTTTCCATTCACTTTACCTAAGTTTCTTCAGTTCCTTGATTTCATCCCTGATTTTAGCTGCTTCTTCAAAATGAAGGTTCCTTGCTGCCAGCTCCATCTCATATTCTAACTCTGAAATATATTTATTCAATTCATACTTATCTTTTTCAAGCCCGGTAAGCTCCTCAACCAGCTGTTCTGCTTCCTGGAGATCTTCAATCCCATCCCTTATCGCTTTTTGTATTGAGCGTGGTTTTATGCCTCTCCTTACATTATATTCCAATTGGATTACCCTTCTACGGTTACTCTCGGATATCGCCCTTCTCATCGAACCGGTAAGATTATCTGCGTACATAATGACCCTGCCGTTTACATTCCTTGCAGCCCTGCCGCTTACCTGTATAAGCGAAGTTTCAGAACGCAGAAACCCTTCCTTATCAGCATCAAGTATGGCCACAAGAGATACCTCAGGCAAATCAAGACCTTCCCGCAAAAGGTTAATGCCTACCAAACAATCAAATTCCTTAAGCCTTAAACTTCTCAATAGCCTGGAACGTTCGATTGTGTGTATTTCTGAATGCAGATATTTTACCTTTATCCCGTTTTCCTGCAAATGGGTCGCTAGGTCTTCGGCCATTCTCTTGGTGAGAGTAGTAACAAGAGACCTTTCATTCTTTGCAGCGCGCGATTTAACTTCTTTTATGAGGTCCTCGATTTGGCCGTCCTGCGGCCTTATTTCGATCTCAGGGTCAACCAAGCCGGTAGGCCTGATTAACTGCTGGACAACCTTGTTATTACACTGTTTTATCTCAAAATCTCCCGGGGTAGCAGAAACAAAAATAAAATTATCTATCAAACCCTGGAACTCGTCAAATTTCAACGGACGGTTATCAAGGCAAGACGGAAGCCTGAACCCGTAATCCACTAATATCTCTTTCCTCGCGCGGTCGCCCTCATACATCCCTCTGATTTGCGGGATAGTAGCGTGAGACTCATCAATAACTACCAAAAAGTCACCCTGGAAATAATCAATCAATGAATAAGGCCGTGAGCCTTCAGGCCTCTGTGATAAATGCCTCGAATAATTTTCTATCCCATGGCAATACCCCACTTCTTTTAACATATCCATATCATACTTAGTCCTGGATTCAAGGCGCTCTGCCTCCAGCAGCTTATTATTCTTGCGCAAAAACTCAAGTCTTACGGTTAATTCATCTTCTATTGACTTAATGGCAGAATCTATCCGGTCCTGAGAAACAATAAAATGCTTTGCCGGATAAATAGCGGTTTTCTTCAGGTTACTGATTACCTGTCCGCTGACCGGATTTATTAACGAAATATTTTCTATCTTATCCTGGAAGAACTCTATCCTTATTGCTTTTTCTTGATATGAAGGGAATATCTCAAGGCAATCACCGCGCACACGCAGCTTACCCCTGATAAACTCATAATCATTCCTTTCGTACTGCATATGAATAAACCTTAATATCAAGTCTTCTCTTGATAACTGCATCCCTTTTTCCACAAAAACAAGCAAGTCTTTATAATCCAAAGGGTCGCCAAGGTTATATATGCACGATACCGAAGCTATAACTAAAACATCTTTCCTGCTCATAAGTGATGTTGTTGTGGAAAGCCTTAAACGATCAAGCCTGTCATTTATTGAAGCGTCCTTCTCAATGTAAGTATCTGTAGACGGAATATATGCTTCAGGCTGATAGTAATCATAATAACTTACAAAATACTCTACAGCATTCTCAGGAAAGAAATCCTTGAATTCAGAATAAAGCTGGGCGGCTAAAGTCTTATTATGAGAAATTACTAAGGTGGGTAAATTTAGCTGGGCAATGACATTGGCAAGGGTAAATGTCTTGCCGGAGCCGGTGACGCCAAGAAGCGTCTGTTTTTTTTCTCCGTTATTAAACCCGTTGACAAGTTCTTTTATAGCTTGCGGCTGGTCTCCGCAGGGTTTAAATTTTGATTTTAGGATGAATTTTTCCATTGTGAACCGGGTTTAATTTCCTGGATTATGCCCCTAACCGGCCCCATAGAAGTATGCAAGGTAAACAGCACAGGTATCCTTCTTGAATCAGAAGTCAGGAAAAGCCGCATATCTTTTTTACCAAGTACCATCTGGCTTAATTCGGCATTCAGGTCTACCTTTACCACATTAAAAGTCCCTAATTTACGCAAATCCAAAGCCTTGACATCGTCAACCTCAGCATTAATATTCCAAAACTTATCCCCATAAACTATGTCTACCTTATATTTTGAGCCTAACTTCAGATCTTGGAGACGAAGATAATAAAGGCTGGATAATAGATCCTGGGCAAAAGATAATGCTTTAACAGTAAAATCCTGATTAGTAGTAAGATTCCTGTATTTAGCCTGTTTATTCTGTAAATCAAAATCAATAATAACATCAGTTACTTTACCATTGTAGAGCTTACGCTTGGTAAAACGCCTTGTAAAAAGCCCTTTCTTGTCTATAAATGAATTGACCGCGTATTCTACATTGTATATCTTTCTGAAAAAACTGTTCGGAAAAGCCCTGGCAACTATTTGATAGCAGTTATTGCCTTCAATTGAAACAATTCCCTTTGTTTCAAGCTCAATCCAGCCTATGGGTACACCCAGCCACTGGAGGCTAAATTTAAGCTTCTCTCCGACCTTAAGTTCTTTTTCCGGCTTATCGATCTTGATCTGCTTATTATTATTGGCAAAATTCTGCGGGTAAATCCTGGGGCAAAACAAAACAACCAGTAAACATGGCAGCAAAATAAACTTAGCAAACCTTGCTATCACTTAATCTCCAGCGAGATGTCTGCTGCCTCTATAGAATGCGTCAACTCGCCGATAGAAATTATATCCACTCCGCAAGAGGCGACTTTCTTTACGTTTTTCAGATTTATATTACCCGATGCTTCAAGCTTTGTCCTAGGATGATGGCTGTTAAAAAGCGTATTATTCCTGATCTGGACAGCGCTCTTCATATCTTCCAACTCCATATTATCCAGCATTATCACATCAGGCTTAAACCTCAAAGCATGCTTGAACTCCTCCAAATCCTGGACTTCAATCTCGATTTTAAACCCTTTTGGCACACTTGGCAATTTGCTATAGCCTTCGGTTACCTTAATATGATTATCTTTTATAAGTATCATTTCATCCAGGCCGGCTCTATGGTTAAAACCGCCGCCTATCCTTACCGCATATTTCTGTAAGTCCCTTAAACCGGGTATTGTCTTACGGGTATCGGTGATTTTTACCTTATAAGGCTCCACTTCCTTTGCATACTCTCGGGTTTTTGTAGCAATGCCGGAAAGCATAGATAATAGATTTAAGGCTACCCTTTCTGCAGACAAGATACTGCTGGCTTTCCCGGTTATTTTAGCCAAAACCTTTCCGTTCTTTACAAACCTGCCTTCTTTGACAGTAGTTTTGAAATCTAGCTGCGAATCCACTATTTTAAATACTCTCCCTGCGATATCCAGGCCGCAAACAACACAATCCTCTTTTGCTAATAAAACTGCTTCGGTTTCTTTATCTTTTGGGATAGTCAATTGAGTGGTGATATCACCCTTACCGATATCTTCTATCAAAGCATGCCTTAAAATACTGTCAATCTTCTGCCAATCCAACTCTGCCTTTTTCTCCGAAGGAAAACTTTCATTTAATACCATCTTTCACCACCTTTAGTTTGTTCAGGGTTTCTTTAAGTTCTTCTAATTTATCCTGTTCTTTCTTTATGACTTCTGCTGGTGCCCGTGCGATAAAATCCTTATTTTCCAATGTCCTGCCCTTTGCTTCAATCTGGGATGAAACTTCCTGGATACGCTTACCCAGTTTAAGCAGGTATTTCTCTACATCAATAACTCCGGACAATGGGATTATTATATGGATATCCTTTAGGACGCTTGCATATTGGTTAATCTGAGGCTTATAATCTTTAGAGATCTCGAGATTATCCAGCTTTGACATTAATTTGATGTCTCCGCTCATAAAATTAAGCGTTTCCAAATTCGGCTTGCTGCCGGTAAAAAGTTTAACATTTATTTTATCAGTTACTGCTATTTCAAGCTCGGAACGCATATTCCTTATGCTGCTAATCACATCAAAGACCATATTAACCCGGGCCTCTATCTTTTTGTCTATTGCTTTCTCAGAATGAACCGGCCAGCTGCTAAACATTATAGTAGAAGTATTACCGGGGATCATCCGCCATATTTCTTCGCTTATAAAAGGCATGAAAGGATGCAGCATTTTAAGGGTACCCTCAAGGATAATACGCGTAATTACCCGGCTTTCATCATCTTTTATATTCGGCTTTATAATCTCAAGATACCAATCACAAAACTCGTGCCAGAAGAAACCGTAAATAGCATTTGCCGCTTCATTAAATTTATATGCATTAAGATAAGATGAAACCTGTTTTATTGTGGAATTGTACCTGCTTAATATCCATTTATTTACGATATTAGTGCTGTTTTGACGTATTTGGTTAACTTTGCCTGAGTCTGCCTCTTCCATATTCATCAGTATAAAACGCGATGCATTCCAAAGCTTATTCGCGAAATTCCTGCCCTGCTCGAACCTGTCCTTAGAAAGATATACATCCTGCCCCTGAGAAGTAATCGATATGAGGCTAAAGCGAAGGGCATCAGCACCGTACTGGCTTATAATCTCAAGCGGGTCTATAATATTACCCAGGGATTTAGACATTTTCTTGCCTTCTATATCGCGCACTGTGCCATGGATGTAAACATCCTTAAAGGGGACATTATGCATAAACTCCATGCCCGCCATAATCATTCTGGCTACCCAAAAGAAGATAATCTCAGGTGCAGTTACAAGAGTGGATGTAGGATAAAAATAATCCAAATCCGCCTTGAGCCTGGCAGAAATATCTTTGTCTGTGGACGGTGGACTGTGCACGGTAGACTGTAGACTATCCAGCTGAGAGCTGAAAGCTGATGGCTGATGGCTGATGGCTGATTGCTTTTGAAAATCCGGCCAATAAAAAGTAGCAAAAGGCCATAGCCAGGAAGAAAACCATGTATCTAAAACATCTTCTTCCTGATGTATATCCGATGAACCGCACTTAGGACATTTATCCAGCTTAGTTTCAGAAACTATAATACCGGCTTTATTCTTACCTGTGAACTGTGAACTATGAACCGTGAACTCGCCGGCATTCTTTATACATTCCTTACAATAATATACCGGCAGGCGATGCCCCCACCATATCTGCCGTGAAATACACCAATCCTGTATATTTTCCATCCAGTTAAGATATACCTTAGTCCATCTTTTAGGATGGAATTTGATTTTACCTTTTTTCACAGCTTCTATTGCCGGTTTTGCCAAAGGGGACATCTTAACGAACCATTGCCTTGAAAGATACGGTTCAATTATAGTGTGGCAACGATAACAATGCCCGGCAGAAAGCGCATGTGGCTCTATTTTATCCAGTAATCCTTTTTCTCTGAGGTCTTCTATAATCACTTCCCGTGCCTCAAACCTATCCATACCCTTATACTCTCCGGCATTCTCATTCATCCGGCCATCCGGATACATAACATTTACAAATTTCAGTTTATGCCTATTGCCCATTATATAGTCATTCGGATCATGGGCAGGTGTAACTTTTACAGCACCGGTTCCGAATTTCATATCCACTGAACTATCGCCGATTACTTTTATCTCCCTGCCAACCAAAGGCAATAACAGGATTTTATTCAAGAATTTTTTATATCTTTTATCCCTGGGGTTAACTGCGACGGCTGTATCTCCAAGCATTGTTTCCGGCCTGGTAGTAGCCACAATAATGAAAGTATCAGGATCGGCC
This sequence comes from Candidatus Omnitrophota bacterium, assembly GCA_003598025.1. Classification (NCBI taxonomy): domain Bacteria; kingdom Pseudomonadati; phylum Candidatus Omnitrophota; species Candidatus Omnitrophota bacterium. The sequence goes on along the minus strand of QZKH01000003.1, from coordinate 62,813 downwards.
TTCAAAGGATATTTCAAATAATAAAGATGACCATCAAGTTCATGATGCGGTGCTTCTTCATCAGATAAAGCTGTCTGGCAGCGAGGACACCAGTTAATTATCTTATCCCCTTGATAAATAAGCCCCTTGTCCCACAAACGCACAAATACATGTTTTACCGCCCTGGAATACGCTTCATCCATAGTAAAACGCTCCCTTGACCAATCACAGGAAGCACCCAGTTTCTTAAGCTGATGAATTATCGTAGAGCCGTATTTGTCTTTCCATAATAACACTTTTTCAATAAACTTTTCCCTGCCTAAATCCTGGCGTTTAATATTCTCCCTTGCCAAACTTTTTTCAACGACGTTCTGAGTAGCAATGCCGGCATGATCTGTGCCCGGCATCCATAGAGCAGCCTCGCCATTCATGCGGTGGTACCGGATAAGAATATCTTGTATCGTATTATTTAAAGCATGCCCCATGTGCAAAATACCCGTCACATTAGGCGGAGGGATAACTATACAAAAAGGGATTCTGTTCTTAGACGGGGAGGTTTTAAAATACCCGTTTTTTTCCCAGTCAAAATACCATTTGTCCTCAACTTCGTGAGGATTATACTGCTTTGAAAGCTCTATAGCCATTATTGCTTTGTATCCTTAAGTAATTTTACTCTACGTTGCCCACACCAGCGCCTGTCCTTCGACCTTGCTCAGGGCTGCTTTTTTGTATCTTTTAATAGTTTATACTCTACACTATCTACAAGAGCTTGCCAGCTGGCTTCAATAATATTCTCAGACACCCCTACCGTACTCCAGGAATCAGTTTCATCCTGTGATTGTATAAGCACTCTTACTTTTGCGGCAGTGCCGTCTTTTTCATCTAATACCCTTACCTTAAAATCAGACAAATGCATTTTAGAAAGCGAAGGATAAAAATCCTTCAAGGCTTTTCTAAGCGCATTATCAAGGGCATTCACCGGGCCATCACCATCAGCAGCAGTATGCTCCTTCACCCCTTTTACCTTAACTCTAATTATAGCCTCGGAAGTGATCTTTTTATTAGATACCTTCTCTATCACAACACGGAAACCTTCCAGCTCAAAGAATTTATTATATTTCTTCAAAGCCTTTTTCATCAACAATTCAAACGAAGCTTCTGCCGCCTCAAAATGATAACCCTTATGTTCAAGGTCTTGAATAAGCTTTAATATCTTCTTTGTCTTGGCATCTTCTTTGGCCAGGTCAAACTCCAGGTTCTTGGCACGCAGCATTATCCCTGTTTTACCGCCAAGCTCAGAAACAAGTATCCTGCGGTGGTTGCCGACTAAGGATGGATCAATATGCTCATAGGACTTTGGATTCTTTACTACTGCATTTATATGCATACCGCCTTTGTGGGCAAAAGACGAATCACCGACAAAAGGCTGATCCGACCTTTGCTTCATATTTGCCATTTCACTTACAAAATGCGATACCTTTGTGAGCTCCTTAAGTTTATCTTCACCTAAACAACTGATCTTCATCTTAAGCATCAGATTAGCAATAATGGGTATCAAATCAGCATTACCGCACCGTTCTCCGTAGCCGTTTATGGTCCCCTGTACTATATCGCAGCCCGCCTCAACAGCAGTTAACGAATTAGCTACGGCAACACCGCAATCATTATGACAATGTATGCCAAGTCCAACTTTAACAAGAGGCCTGATTTCCCTGACTATTCGAGCCAACTCTGAAGTCAGCATACCTCCGTTTGTGTCACAGAGACAAATCGCTTTAGCACCTGCCAACTCTGCAGCTGCAAGGCATTTGAAAGTGTATTCCTTGTTATGTTTATATGCATCAAAAAAATGTTCGGCATCATAAAATACCTCAAGGCCCTTGGAAACAAGGAAAGAGACTGTATCTTCGATCATTCTGATATTTTCATCAAGCTCTACTTTTAAGACATCACTGACATGCAAATCCCAGGTCTTACCTACAATAGCAACTGATTTTGCTTTGGATTTCAGTATTGCCTTGATATTCTGGTCATCGCTGGCTTTTATATTTGGCCTGCGAGTCATACTAAAAGCAACAAGTGTTGAGTTTTTAAGAGGCTTCTTGGCCATCTGAACGAAGAACTCCATATCTTTAGGGTTTGACCCTGGCCAACCTCCTTCAATGTAATGAATACCGAGAGAATCGAGCTCTCTTGCTATGCGGGATTTATCCAGTACAGAATAAGAGATGCCCTCTCCCTGAGAACCGTCCCTTAATGTAGTATCGTATAATTTTACCTTAGGCATATTAAACCTACTTTCCGAGATTAAATTTCTCGTGCAAGGCACGAACTGCCTTCTCTGCAAACTTCTTTTCAATAATACACGATATGCTTATTTCTGAAGTTGAGATCATTTCAATATTAGCCTTGATTTTTGCAAGTATGTCAAACATGGTTGCAGCAACGCCCGGATGCGACTTCATGCCTACGCCTACTATAGAAACTCTTGCTATATCTGGCCCTTCCAGGACATCGCCGGCTTTTATCTTCCTTGCTACGCTTTTTGCAATCTTCATCGCTTTAGGAGAAGATGCTTTATCTACAGTAAACGAAATATCGGTCTGCCTTAAATGGCTGACGTTCTGGACGATCATATCGACACTTATGCCGGCACCCGACATCTCCTTGAATATTTTAGCCGCGACTCCCGGTTTATCGGGAACATTACAAACAGTTATTTTCGTTTCATTCTTATTCAAGGTAACACCGCTTACCAAAACTTCTTCCATGTTTTTAACCTCCTTAATAATCATAGTACCCGGTTCATCAGAAAAAGAAGAACGTACATGTATAGGTACGTCGTATTTTTTTGCTACTTCGATTGAACGCGCCTGCATTACCTGAGCGCCTAATGATGCCATTTCCAGCATCTCATCATATGTTATACTCTCTATCTTCCTGGCTCTCGAGTCGATCCTAGGATCGGTTGTGTATATACCCTTAACGTCGGTATATATTTCGCAATGATCAGCCTTAAGCTCTTTAGCTAAAGCTACAGCAGTAAGATCAGACCCTCCCCTGCCCAAAGTAGTTATATCATAATCCGGAGTTATTCCCTGGAACCCGGCAACAATAACGATCTTTCCTTCATTCACTTTCTCTATTATCCTCTTTGCTTCAATTTTTACTATTCGTGCCTTTGTATGGCTGGTATCAGTGATAATACCAACCTGGGCTCCGGTAAAAGATATGGCTTCAAATCCCAATTTATGGATAGCCATTGCCAGTAACGCGACCGATATCTGCTCTCCGGTAGAAAGCAACATATCCATTTCCCGCTCAGAAGGCTCTACATTAATTTTATTCGCCAGCTCAATCAATTCATCGGTTGTATCCCCTAAAGCAGAAACCACGACTACCAAATCATATCCCTGTTTTTTATAAGCAGTTACTTTTCTTGCTACGTTCTGTATACATTCAACATTGGCTACAGAAGAACCTCCGAATTTCTGGACTATCAGACCTTTAGACATTAACTCTTCTCCTCTTAGAAATTAAAGGAACGACCTCCAGTATCATAAAAAAAGCTAAACCCATTAAAAGAATCACAATAATTAAAAGCATTATGTCCCTAGAAATAAAATATCTCCTGGCCTGCGCTAAAAGTGAAACTAAAGTGGTAATGAGCATAAATATGGCTGGGGCCAAAACAAAACGTATTGTCTTATGTTTTGCTATCAACCATGATGCCAAAACAAATAAAGATAAAGCTGCTACCAGTTGATTTGATGCTCCAAAAACCGGCCAAATCCTACTCCATTTGCCGCTGAAAGCAAGCATGCCTGCCAAAAAAATAACAAAAGCAGTAGATATGTGTTTGTTTTTTATTTTAAAAAGCTCTTCGCTTATATACCTGGTAATCCTAGTTGCGGTATCCAACGTCGTAAGGATAAAAGCATTCAAGATAGTAATGGCTACAAACAACCCATAACTGCCAAGCATAGGCTTAGTGATATAACCATATCCGTCACCAAACAGCGCAGAGGGGCCTCTTGATTTAAGAATAGCGGCAAAATTCATTCTAGAATTAAAAAGTACTGCTACTGATAAAACCGCTAATATTGCAAGCATGGCCTCCACGACCATTGCCCCATAGCCTATTTTTCTTGCCTGAGCTTCATTGGATATCTGTTTTGAAGTCGTACCGCTGGCAATCAAAGAATGAAATCCGGAAACCGCTCCGCAGGCAACAGTCACAAATAACGCGGGCCATAAATAACCTTCACTGGATACCCAATTATGATAAAAAGGCATCTCAATCGGCGGTCTGGTAAATAACAAACAAATGTACCCCATACCGAGCCCAAAGAACAATAGGTAGCTGCTCAGGTAATCCCGGGGCTGAAGAAGAATATTAACCGGAAGAATTGATGCCAAGTAACAATAAAAAAGAAGTATAAAAAGCCAGATATTCAGGCCTGCTTTAATCGGCAATATATTACCAACAAAAATTAACCCAACTAAAAGCAGTAACCCTAATGCGGTAACCGAAGCCAGATTGCGCTGCCTTACATATAAAAGGTAACCGCAAAGGATTGCTACCGGTATAAGCCCAAGCGAAGGAAGGACTATTTTTGGCTCTTTAACAAACGTATCGGCGCAAAACCAGGCAAAAACAGCGATAACTAAAATAAGGGCAAGCCAGACAAAAAGCGAAAAAATAATTTTGACCCTCTTGCTTATTACATGCTGTGAAACATCTGCGACAGAAGAACCCCCCTGCTTAATAGAGACTACTAAAGAGCCAAAATCGTGTATCCCGCCTATAAAAACTGTACCGATTATGACCCATAACAACGCCGGCAACCAACCCCAGAGCATCACCGCAATAACAGGCCCGATTATCGGCCCGGCTCCCGCGATAGAAGAAAAATGATGGCCAAAAAGCACTAAAACATTTTTTGCAGGGATATAATCAACGCTATCGAATTTAGAAAAAGCCGGTGTAGGCTTCTTAGGATCTGCGCCTAAAATAGCCTCAAAGCGTTTAGCATAAAAAAAATATGCCCAGGCAAAGACAGCAAATGATAAAAGAAGTATAAGAAACGAACTCATTTATACTGGCCTTTTATAAGATAATCCATAAGCTCATGCGCTCTTTCAAAAGAAAAACCTGATGCAGCTGCTTCTTTCTCGCTGAACGATCCTGCGCCTGAAGGCACAATGTCTTTTCCAAAAACAGCAAATGGGACCATATCACTTGAATGTGTCTTTAAAGCTATGGGAGTAGGATGGTCCGGCAATACCATGATCCTAAAATCCTTTCTATTCTTAAAAGCTTCGAGTATCGTCCCAACGATAAGCTGATCAAATCTCTCTATGGCTGTAAGCTTCTCTCTTAAGTCCCCATTGTGCCCCGCTTCATCGGGTGCCTCCACATGCACAAATACAAAATCATTATCCTTAAGAGATGCCAGAGCGGCTTTTGCCTTTCCTAAATAATCTGTATCATAATAGCCTGTTGCGCCTTTCACATTGATAACTTCCAGGCCCAATATCCTGCCCAATCCTTTTATTAAATCGACTGCCGAAATAACGCTTCCATTTATCCCGTATTTATCGTAGAACTTTGGCATAGCCGGCTTCCTGCCCTGCCCCCATAACCAGATCATATTAGCCGGGTTCTCTTTAAGGTCAACCCTGACAATATTAATCTCATGGTTTTCAAGGAGGGGACGCGAGTCCTGCATTATTTTTATAAGCTTGTCTGAACCCTCGCCTCTTGGAAAATTTTTCGTAATCTTCTGCCCGGTAATATCGTGGGGAGCCCTACATTCTAATTCATGCCAATGAGATTCTGCGCCGCGTTTTACAACCATCAGATGCCTGTAACCAACACCCGGATAAAATTTAATCTTATTGCTGCCGAGGTTATCATCAATAAATTTTATTATTAACGCGGCTTCCCTTGAGCTTATATGACCGGCGCTATAATCAACCATCGTATCATCAAGGACTGTAACTAAATTACAACGGAAAGCAACATCATCGCTTTCAAGCTCTATACCTAAGTTAGCGGCTTCAAGAGGCCCCCTGCCTGAATAGTATTCTTTAGGGTTATATCCTAATATAGAGATATTGGCTACATCAGAAGCAGGGGTCATATTTTCAGGGATAGTCCTAGCCAGCCCGATCTTGCCATACTTGCAGATATAATCCATATTTGGAGTCTTGGCTGCTTCCAGAGGGGTGCGGTTACCTAACTCTTCAATCTGATAATCCGCCATGCCATCTCCGACTAATACAATATATTTCATTTTATTTTATCCTGTATTAATTTGATTAATGTATCTGACATAGCAGATTTATTAATAAAAGGTCCTCGTACAGAATCTGAATCAAGAATATAGGCTTTATAAGAATTATTTTTCACCGTATTTGCAACTACAATATCAGAACCAGACTGCCGCATGAGCATGCCAGCCTCTTTGATTAAATAGCCTTTAGAAGCTTGTGGTTCAAATTTAAAACCTACTAACATCAGGCCCGGGCTTATACGCTTGATTTCATTTATTATCTTGGGCGTCCTCACCAATTTAACATCCCATTTCTTATTGCTCGATTTGAATTTATGGCGGACAACCTGTAATGGCCAGAAATCACAAACAGCTGCAGAGTGTATTACGACATCAAATCTTGATTTGCGCAGGATTTTCCTTATTTTATCCCGCAGTTCGTTAAAAAAGATATAGCGCAGGACTTCCACACCTTTAAAGTTATGTTTATAGCCAAAGGGTGAAGGGCCGAGCAATAATTTTACCTGATTCCCTGCCCGCGCAATCTTCTCAGCCAGCATCTGTCCGGTCTTACCGGTAGAAATATTACTTATAATTCTAACAGGGTCAAGCTGAATCCAAGTAGGGCCAGCGGTAATTAAAACCCTGATTTTACGGCGTTTGCTTTTCCTATGATAATCCCGCTTTAATTTAGTAGCCAATTTCTTTCAACACTGCCTTTAAATTAGCCTTGACTATTTTGGGTTTTGGCACGCTACTAATGGCTCTATCGGGGTCCTTTAGGCCGTGCCCGGTGAGGATACATACTATATTAATGTTGCCTCTATTTTTGCTAAATTTCCTGAAATATCCTCTCTCCTGTAATTTAAGCAAACCGGCTATTGAAGCTGCTGACGCAGGCTCAACAAATACCCCTTCTTTTTCCGCAAGCAGTTTATAAGCTTTGATTATTTGGACATCGCTTACACAATCAATCAAACCACCAGACTCATCACGCGCCTCTTCAGCAGACTTCCAGCTTGCAGGATTGCCTATTTTTATAGCAGTAGCGATTGTTTTCGGATGCTTTATAATGTGCCTCTTTACAATGGGTGCAGAACCTGCAGCCTGGAAACCCAGCATTTTTGGTAAAGAGTTAATAAAACCTTCATTTCGATACTCCTTATAACCTTTCCAGTAAGCTGTTATGTTGCCGGCATTACCCACAGGCATAACCTGAAAATCAGGCGCGAATCCCAGAAAATCACAAATCTCAAAACTACCGGTCTTCTGCCCTTCTATCCTAAATGGATTCAATGAATTAACCAGCGTAACAGGATAGTTATTACTGACCTGCTTGACTATATCCAAGGCATCGTCGAAATTGCCATCTACCGCCAATACACTGGCTCCATGGATCAGCGCCTGGCTTAATTTGCCTAACGCTATTGAACCCTTAGGTATCAAGACAATACATTTAATCTTTGCCCTGGCTGAATAAGCTGCGGCAGAAGCCGAGGTATTACCGGTAGAAGCGCAAATTACTGCTTTTGCCTTATTTTCAATAGCCTTAGAGATAGCTAGAGTCATACCCCTGTCCTTAAAAGAACCTGTGGGATTTAAGCCTTCATATTTTAAAAACACCCTGACTCGGCTTCCAAACAAACCGCTTATATGATGCGCATAAATTAACGGTGTATCGCCCTCCAATAAACTCACTACCGGCGTATTTTTTGTAACCGGCAGAAATTCTGAATACCTTTCAATTATCCCCTTGTACTGGCAACATTTTGTTGGTCTATTCATAAATCTTCAATCCTTATCGCTACTGACTCAGGTTTTACAGAATCAAGTTTATCTATAGCCTTTAATGCGGCCTTAAGATTTTTCTCTTTTGCATTATGGACAATTATTACTACCGGAACAATTTGAGCTTTTGCTTCAGCCTTCTGGCTGACAGATGCAATACTTATGCCGAACCTGGCCAGAATTCCGGAAATCTTTGCCAGCACCCCGGGCTTATCCATAGCCATAAAACGTATGTAATAACGGCTCTCAATATCGTCTATACTCCTTAATGAACTTATGCTCTTATCGACTACAGTATTTAGTATAGGCCTGAACATTCCGGCTTTAATATCCTGGGTTAAATCCACTAAATCAGAAACAACCGCAGACGCCGCCGAGAACTGCCCTGCGCCGGGGCCGTAGAAAAGAAGGTCTCCGGCAAGGTCAGAAGAGACATATATAGCATTAAAAACACTTCTTACTGACGATAAAAGATGTTCTCTGGGTATAAACGTAGGATGCACCCTGGTCTCCAACTGCGAGCCTTCTTTTTTTGCAATAGCAAGTAATTTGATTTCAAACCCAAGTTCCTTAGCATATTTAACATCCCAAGAAGATATCCTGGATATCCCTTCTATAAAAACATTACCCATATCAACAAATTTGCCGAAAGACAAATATGTAAGCAATACAAGCTTATGGGCAGAATCAATCCCCTCTATGTCAAGAGTAGGATCACTCTCGGCAAAGCCTCTCTTCTTGGCCTCGGCTAAAGCAGCGCCAAAACTACAGCTGCTATCAGACATCTGCGAAAGAATGAAGTTGGATGTACCGTTTACTATACCAAATATCCTGCTGAACCTGTTTGCTACCAGGCCTTCACGCAAAGATTTAATAATCGGGATACCTGCTCCGACTGAAGCTTCAAAATAAATATTTTTTCCCTTATCTTTAGCGAGAGTAAATAGCTCTAACCCGTTTTCAGCCAATAATGCTTTATTGGCAGTAACGATATTCTTGCCATTCTTTAAAGCCTCAATGACAAATTCCTTAGCCGGATGGATTCCTCCAACAAGCTCAACGATAATATCAACCTGGGGATCACTGATGACCTCCTTGACATTAGAAGTCAAAAGAGATTTATCTACTTTTATATTTCTCTTTGAAGAAATATCCTTATCGCATATTTTCTTAATGTTAATCTCTATGCCGATTTTCTCGCTCAGCAGGCTTCTTCTGTCTTTAAGGATCTTTACTACTCCCGAGCCGACATTGCCGAAACCTATCAGGCCAACATTTATCTTCTTCATAACTAACCTTTCTTTATATAGTAATCCACTGTTTCATTTATTATTTTTCTGTGTCTTTCATCCACGGCCAGAAAGGCAAGCCTGGTATCATATATCAAATCTTTGGTAATCTCCCTGGATTCCATGACCTTGGCGATAAGCATAATCGGGTTGGGATCAAATGGAAGACGGATTTCCAGAGCGATATTAGTGCCAACATCGAAGTGCCTGTTAGTAGTCAGAAGCATGCCGCCCATACTCAAATTCTTAGTTTGCGAGATATCGACATTATTATTTTCCTCTAAAATCCTGTAAGAGACAATAAATCTTCCGGCTATCCTAGGCGTCTTTCTTTTTTCCGGCCCCTTGAATTCCATAGATTTCTCCTTTCGTGATAATATTTCGAATTAAAATTTTTTCTCAAATCTCTTGTACTAATCGTCAACAAATATGGCTACTCATGGCCAAAGCTCACATCTCAAACATCACAAGAGAACTTTGGTCGGGGAGGTGGGACTTGAACCCACGACCTTTTGAACCCCATTCAAACGCGCTAGCCAAACTGCGCTACTCCCCGTTATATCAACTAACAAATATGTTCAGCCAAATGTTAGCGCAAAATGGGCATCGTCCGTAACTTCTTTATTAATGACGGACGATAAAGCCAAATCCCGACGCTCGTTTACACTCGGTCGGGACTCCGACTGCGAATGAAATGAGTGCGTCGGAGCTGCGCTACTCCCCGTAAATTACCGCGCTTATTCAGATTTACCCTGTCTTGTCATTAAATCTCTTACCGCTTTGTATGCTGGCTTGTTTTTGTAAATAACCGAATAAACCTGGCTGGTTATCGGCATATCAACGCGGTATTTTATGCTCAACTCATAAACTGACTTGGTGGTCGGTAAACCTTCTGCTACCATTTGCATTTTTGAGTTTATATCCTTCAGGCTTATCCCTTTGCCGATTTGTTCACCGACAAACCTATTCCTGCTGTATTGGCTTATGCATGTAGTCACTAAATCGCCCAAACCGCTTATACCACTAAACGTATTTTGCCTTGCACCCATGGCTTTGCCTAACCGCGAAATCTCCGCCAGCCCTCTTGCAAGCAGCGCGGCTTTAGTATTAGTTCCAAACCCCAGACCATCGGATATACCACAAGCAATAGCAATTATATTTTTTAAGCTTCCGCCCAATTCAACACCGATAACATCACTGTTCGTATATATCCTGAAAGCGTCTGTCATGAATACTTCCTGCAAGGATTTGCTTATTTCTCTATTATTCGCAGCAATAACAGCTGCTGTTGGCACACCCAGGGCAACTTCATGTGCTATGGTCGGCCCAGAAAGGACAGCTATCTTAACCTTACCAAGCTCCTCTTCAATTATCTGTGAAATCCTGCATAAAGTTCCTATTTCAATACCTTTCGTACCGCTTAAATAAATTGCTCTCCTTGGGTAATCATTTTTCTTTATCTTTTCTAGCACACCACGGATGTATTGGGAAGGCACGGTCAACACCACTATATCCTTTTGATATAAAGCCTCCTCTAGATCGTGAGTTAAGACAACTTGCCTGGGTATCTTGATATCCGGAAGGAATTTCTCATTGATCCTGGTTTCTTTGACCTGGCTAACATACTTTGGGAAAGCCCCCCATAAAGTAACTGAGTATCCTTTCCCTGCCAAAATAATAGCCAGAGTCGTACCCCAGCCGCCGTCACCAATAACAGCAATATTCTTATTCATTGTTTTTATTCAAACCCATTTGAAGAAAGTAAATCTTTGGATGTATGTTTGTATCATTTCTTTCTTCACGCGTTACAAACTTCAAACCCACGTTAAATGAACCGTCCTCTTTATGTTCGATCCTGACCACTTTTCCTATTATGCCGTTCTGATAGATAAAACACCGCCTCTCTATATCTTCGCAGATACTTAAAGTCGACCTGTCGAAAGAAAGCCAGACGATATCTCCCGAAACCACATTGTCTCTTATGTTGCATAATATGCCTGACTGGCTTATATTGCTGGTGTAGCCCTCCAATAATTTATCTATGATCTCCGGCTTACATACCTTGAAAGCAAGCGGCTTAAGATAATCAAGCCTGGAAAATTCCCTGCGCTCTGTTTTGTTGTGCGGACCCTGATGTTTATCCATATTAAGCTATCTGTAAATTATTTTTATTAGTCCTAATTTTAGCTAAATCCCACGAGTAATCATATAGATGCAGGCCTTTACTCGCAGCAATAATCTCACCATCGCCGACACCTATTTCATCAGCCATATATTGCTTGACCAACTGCAAGCCGCCAAGGTTGGAAGGAAACCCTCCCCATAAATCCCAGGAACGGAAATATAAAATAAAATGCAGCTTACCATACCTGATACGAGTATCAATCAACCTAAGACAAGGCGGATCGACCAATTTTATATCAGATGGCATCCCTATTTCCATGATTGCCTGATTAGTACCATGTCCTTTTTCCTTATAAATTTTTATCACTTCATCCACCTGATTGACATCCAATGGTATTTCATTATAGATATTGTTGCCGGCTCCTGCGGTTTTTACCTTGACCTTCGGGTCAACCAGCCGTTCTCCATAAGTGTAATCCTCAGTCTCTGTTTTAGCCCCGGTCAACAGATAGCTTAAATAACCCTGGATGTAATCCATATCTGTAGGCGCCGGTATACTCATGCCTTCAGGTATAACCGGTATAATCTGATGAGAGGGTTTCTTTACCCTTACAACGGCAAAATCAAATTCAAGCCTTTTCTGGCCTTCATAACTGCCTCGGGTTATCGTATAAACATGCCCTTTTTCCAGGATTGCGCTTAAGCACTGGAACCAGGCATCATCTAAATCAAATGCGTCAATATAAACTGGCCTCAATAATTGATCAGTCATTTTATCTTCCGGTTAATTATCTTTTTTTAATTTCTCTGTTGCAGACTTTGTAAACAACTTGAAATTGCTGATTATCTGCGAAATAGGCATATTTTTTCCTATGTATCCTGAGCAGCCAAGTTGTTTTGATTTATTAATAAGCTCCTCATCATAGCCAAATCCGGTTATCATTATAACTATGGCTTTTGGCTTTATATCCTTTATCTTTTTTAAAGCCTCAAGCCCATTCATGCCGGATAACTTGATATCCAGGAGTATAACGTCAAAATCTTCGCCATTAACCAGCTCCAACGCCTCTTCGCCTGATGCACAAACTTTTACATTGCAACCTTCTTTTACCAACAAATCATGAAACAATTCTCTTACCGGAGCTTCGTCATCAACTACCAGCACTTTATAAGACATAACTTCCTCCTGTTTTAAATAATTGGCAACCTTACTATAAAAGTAGTGCCCTTTCCGGGTGCATTCTCAACCGAGATTGTCCCGCCGTGATTTTGAATAATATTATGGCAGATTGAAAGCCCCAAGCCGGTACCGTCTTTTTTAGTTGAAAAAAACGGCATAAATATATTTTTAAGGTTTTCGGGTTTTATGCCTCCGCCGGTATCAGTAATACTGACTTCTACAAAACTTCCAAGGTACAGGCTGGTCTTGACTGTCAATTGGCCGCCATTAACAGACATAGCCTGATACCCATTGATGAGAAGGTTAATAAAAACTTCCTGCAGCTGATTTAATTCGCCTTTAACCATTGGCAGGCTTTTATCAAACTCCTTGACCAGTTTAATCTGAGAAACAGGCAATTTCTGATACGACAAAAACGGGATAACTCCCTCTATAACATCGTTTATATTCAAAGGTTCGAGCTTCAATTGGCTTTGCCTAGCAAACTTCAGTAACCGGTCAACTAGCTTTCTGATCCTGTCTGCCTGTGAGTTGATAATCTTCAAATCTTCAGCAACTTTTTCATCCAATCCACCCTGATCAAAGAGCATTTCCAGCCGTCCGGAAATAACAAAGAGCGGATTATTGATTTCGTGAGCCATACCAGCAGCAAGCTGGCCTATAGCTGCCAGTTTTTCAGACTGAAGTATCTGAAACTCCATCTTCTTTCTTTCTGTAATATCTTTAGCTATAAAGGTAAAACCTATCAACTTCCCTTCGTTATCAAGAAACTGGCTGACCGTAAGAATAACCGGAAATTCCTGATTATCCTTTTTTACCAGATTAATTTCTGATTCATATTGGCCGGCATTTTTCACCCTATCGAAAATATTATCAAGTACTTCTTTAGCTGTCGCAGGCTGGTGCAAAACACTAACGTGCTTAAAAATGATTTCGTTTTTAAGCCACCCGAACATCTTTTCGGCGCCTATCCCATAATACGTAATATTACCGTCTAAATTTGTAACATATAAAGCGTATTCTTTTATGTTGACAAACAAATCCTTAAGCGCATCATCGATTTTCTTAAGCGAAGCGCCCTTCTCTCTAAGCTCTGTAATATCGTTGCCGATAAACAGAACTCCTTCCAACAAAGAAACACCTCCAAGATCCTTAGATTCGGATAGTATGGGGTTTATACTCCAGGATATCAGGCGCTCGTTGCCATTTGCGTCAACTATTATTCCTTCAAATCCGTTTAAGCGTTTATAGAGAATAGAATCATCAACTACAGCCTTAAACATCTGTTTTTTAATTGTCGGGTTCTTTTTTGAAAACAGCACATCCATCCAGCCGCGTCCGATAATATCTTCCCTGCGCTTACCAGTTATCTCTTCGACTTTCTTATTCGTCATGGTTATAAAACCATGATTATCCAAATAAAGTACTAAAACATTGGCATGGTCGATAAGCTTAGGTAAAAGGTTATCGATACCCCTTATTTCTCTTCTTTGGCTGAATGGAAACATTTATTTCCTCATTTGTAAATATTTAAACTCTAACAGCGGGCAACATACAAGCGTGCTTATCCCGCCACCCAGCTGAAATTAAAGCGGGTGATCGGAATCGGACCGACATATATAGCTTGGAAGGCTATTGTTCTGCCATTGAACTACACCCGCAATGAGTGAAAATAAGGCAAACTGGTGGGCAGGGAGGGATTCGAACCCCCGAAGCACAGGTGCAGCAGATTTACAGTCTGCCCCCTTTGGCCACTTGGGTACCTGCCCGAAACAATATAACAAAAATAGTGTTTGTCACAATGACACAAAGTCACAACGTCACATAAACTTGTGACGTGTGTCCTTGTGACTTGGTGACTTTGTAAAGCCGGCGAGAGGAATCGAACCCCCGACCCTCGCTCGCCAAGTCTTCAATCACCGCTCGCTCTCCATAGGGGCTCTGCCCCTATGGCGCTCACTATGTTCGCTGTCACCCCGACAACGTGGGGAAATTCCCCACACCCCTTTCGGTTCGGGTGTTCATATCATATTAGTTCATGGTTCAAGGTTCATAGAAATATACCAATATCCATGAACAATGAACTATCAACTATGAACTATCATTTTACATCCCTCGTGTAAGCACTCGCAGATTTCAATAAATCTGCTTCGTACACTCGGGATAAATTCGGCCAAACAACTTATGTTCGCTCATTTCATTTGCTCCATAAGTTGTGGCCTCATTTAAGCCGGCGAGAGGAATCGAACCCCCGACCCGCTGTTTACAAAACAGCTGCTCTACCGACTGAGCTACGCCGGCAATACATTAGTACTAAGATAAACTTTTTCAGAATATATCTAAGAACTGATCTTTATTGCATCGGGAATTTTACCAATTAAATCCGAAGCAATCAAGCTAATTTCCGTTTTCTCTTTTGCTGCCAGATCACCTGCTAATCCGTGAATATACACCCCAAATTTAGCTGCGCTAAAACTATCCAAACCTTGCGCTAAGAAAGCTGACACGATACCAGTCAAAACATCCCCGCTTCCAGCAGTAGCCATACCGGGGTTACCGGTCTTATTTACATATAAATTATTTTTATAATCAGCGACTATCGTATTATGTCCTTTTAAGACTACGGTTACTTTGTATTTCTTAGCAAAGTTTACTGCTGCATCTTTTCTTTGTTTCTGAATCTTTTTAATGCTTGTGCCCAAAAGCTTTGCCATTTCTCCAGGATGAGGGGTCAATATTTTAGGGTTTAGCGTATATGGTTTAGCGGATAAAATCCCTAAGTTGCCTATTAAGGCATTTAGACCGTCAGCATCGATAACCATAGGTTTATTTACCGTGGCCACAATCTTACGGATTAAAGTTTGGGTTGATTTATTTTGAGAAAGACCAGGCCCTAAAGCCAATATATCAGCGGTAATTGCGAAATTTTTTATCTTTTTATATCCAGACGGACTTAACGTGCCTTCTTTTGTCTCATGCAAAGGAAGGAGCATTATTTCCCTGGGCTTAAACTTTATTATCGGACGGGCTACATTTTCTGGCACCCCCAGGGTTACCAGCCCTGCCCCGCAGCGCATCGCTGCCTCTGCGCATAGAACTGCTGCTCCGGAAAATCGCAACGAACCGGCCAAAATGAATATATGTCCGAAATCTCCTTTATGAGCATCAGGTCTTCTCTGTAATAATCGCGCTGGCAACCGCATAGCTTTTTACATGAGAGATCGATATCAAAATATCGACATCCTTTTTCTTATAATTAAGCAGCTTACAATGAGGTTTACCCTGCCTGTCATTAATAATCTCTACATCCTGCCAGGTCAAGTCCGGATCGCCTAAAGCTTTAAATACCGCTTCTTTGGCCGCAAATCTGCCGGCAAGATGTTGATATAGGCTTACCCTTCCCCGGGCATTTTTTAATTCTTCTTTCGTAAATACCCTGCTTAAGAAACTGTCGCCCCATTTATCTACTGCCTGACGCAGCCTTCTTACTTCCGTAATATCTACTCCGGTGCCTACCATCATCTCTTTATCAAATTTTTCATCTCTGTTACCGCGTACCGAAGCCCGACGAACAGAGCCCGGGAAATAATAGCATGGCCTATGTTTAACTCTTCGATCTCTTTTATCTTAACTATATCCGGGACGTTATCATAATTCAAACCATGCCCTGCAAAAACCCGCAAGCCGCATTTTGCGGCATAACGCGCAGCCTTTTTCAATTCTAAAAAATTTTTATTGTACTGCTGTTTATTGCGGCTATTGGCAAACCTGCCCGTATGCAATTCAATCATCTTAACCCCGATCTTTTTAGAAGCATCAATTTGTTTTTTATCGGGGTCAAGAAAGATGCTTACATCAATATTCTTATTCTTAAGCGCTCTACAGGCTTTTATGACCTGCGGCATATTAGCCAGCACATCAAGCCCGCCTTCAGTGGTTAACTCCTGCCTCTTTTCCGGGACTAAAGTCGCCTGGTCAGGCAAAACCTTAAGAGCCACCCGCACAATTTCATCAGAGCAAGACATCTCAAGATTAAGCCTGGTGCGTAACAACTTCCTTAAAAGGAACAGGTCTCTCTCCTGAATGTGTCTTCTGTCTTCTCTTAAATGCGCGACTATGCTATCTGCCCCGGATGACTCGCATATGAGCCCTGCATTAACCGGGTCAGGATAACAACCGCCTCTTGCCTGCCTGATTGTCGCTACATGATCAACATTAACTCCCAGCTTAAGCATATTTAATAATTGAACCGGGTTATTTCCCCTCTGACATAGAACCACACTATTATTGCCAAAATCAAGGCAATAAGCTTAAGCCAAGGATGGCTCACAAGCCAATGCATAACTCTACGGCTGATTTTTATTTTCGGGAGTTCCTTCATTTCCATTATCTGGCGCCTCTTTAACTTTGTTGTCTTCTTTCTTTAATTTCAGTGTTTCTTTTATTTTAGAAAGCATCTCATCCTGGGTAAGCCCGCGGTGGAGCCTGCCTCTGTAAACCAAAGAAATATCCTGCCGCTCTTCAGAGACAATAACTACAAGCGCATCCGTTTCCTCGCTTAAGCCAAGCGCGGCCCTATGTCTTGTGCCGAATATCCTGCTTAAGTCTTGATTCTGAGTAAATGGAAAGATGCATCCCGCTGCCGAAATCCTTCCGTGCTGTATAATTATGCCTCCGTCATGCAATGGATTATAGGGAGTAAATATTGCCTGGATTAATTCCTGGGAAACTTTTGCATCAATACTGACGCCGCTTTGCATATATGCGTTTAAAGGGTCATTCTTTTCAATCACTATTAGCGCGCCTATTCTGCCCTTGGAAAGATTAATAGCCGCCTCAAGTATCTGCTTCAACATAAAGTCAATTTCTTCTTCCTTTAATGTAGTAGCAAATAAATGCCTTTGCCCAATCCTGGCCAAACCCTGCCTTATCTCAGGATGGAATATTATTAATATTGCTATGATTGATATACCAAAAAGCTTGGTTAACAGCCAATCCAAAACCTCAAAACCGAGTATCTGGAACAAAAAGAAGGCTATCAAAAGCGTGATAATCCCTCTTAATACCTGGACAGCGCGCGTACCCTCAAAAAACAGGATAATATGATAAATCACAAACCAAAGTACAAATATTTCAATTATCGGTCTCCACATTTTAGTTTAATATACTATGGCTTACCTTCAAAGCCTGGGCTATTTGCCTGACATCATGCACCCTCACAATATTTGCTCCGTTCTTTGCTGCCAATACGCAAGCAGCGGTTGTACCGGCAACCCTGTCAAAGCAATCAGCCTTTAATATTTTGCCTATAAATGCCTTCCTTGACGGCCCAATAAGCACAGGCTCTCCTAAAGACCTGAATTCCCTTAGCCTGCGCAGAATTTCAAGATTATGTTCAGTGGTCTTTCCAAAACCAATGCCAGGATCAATAACAATCCTGTTGGCAGGAATACCGCTGGCAACGGCATAATCTATCTGCCCTTTAAGAAATCCGCTAATATCATCAACCACTGAATCATAAACGGGATTTCTCTGCATCGAACGGGGCCGGCCTTTCATATGCATTATCACAACTGCCCCCTTATATTTTGCGATAATCTTAGCCATATTTCTGTTCCGCAATCCGCTGATATCGTTTACGATTGCGGCACCGTTATCCAACGCTTGCCTGGCAACTTCCGGCTTATAAGTATCCACTGAGATTGGCGCCTTTGTCTTTTTTGTAAGAACCTTTATAACAGGGATAACCCTATTCAGTTCTTCTTTATATGATACCGGTAAAGACCCGGGTCTGGAAGATTCTCCTCCGACATCAATAATATCAGCGCCATCCTTTATCATTCTATGCGCTTTATCAACTATATCAGCCAAACAAATACTCTTTGAAATCAGAGATGTTTTAAGTACGCCGTCACCGCTGAAAGAATCAGGAGTAATATTAATTATACCCATGATGCGGGGCTTAGAGCCTAAACGCATCCTGCCGGAAGGTAGATCCAGCTCAAAGTTTACCTTTTGATAACTATCAAGCAGAGAATCTAGCCTAAAAGATAATTCCTTTAACCCGAAGGGCTGCAATTTAAGCTTCTTGATTAATTGGCTCAGTTGATAAAGGTTACCTAAAAGCAGGCAGTCGGTGTTCTTTAGCTTGCCGGTCAAAATCCCTCTTGGAAGCGCTACATCACCCCCCAAAGAAAGCATCTGCTGTTTCAAAATATTTGCTGCTATCGAATCCAAAGAATCTATCTTTACGGCAAAAGACAATCCCTTTGGAAGCATTATCTTGATCCCGTATGGATCAACTTTCAGCCTCTCCATCAAATTCTTTAAATCTCCCGGCTTGGCTATATCGATGATGCGCATATCAATTCAAGCTACGTCTTTATCTTTCTTCTCAATCCCCAAGAGCTTCTTTACTTCTTCGGCGTCAAGCACTTCCTTCTCAATAAGTGCGCTAGCCAATACCTTCAATTTATCGCCTTCCTGCTGCAATAACTCTTTTGCCCTCTTATAACCATCATCAACAATGTTTTTTACTTCTTCATCTATTACTCTTGCCGTTTCCTCGCTATAATTCCTCTCTTCAACAATATCCCTTCCAAGAAAAATCATTCCTTCCCTTTTGCCTAAAGTAACATTGCCCAATCTCTTTGACATACCATACTGGCATACCATTTTTCTGGCCATCTGCGTTGCAACCTCCAGGTCATTCTGCGCGCCTGTTGTAACTTCATTAAACGTCAACTCTTCAGAAGCCCTGCCTCCGAGCATCAAGGCTATTTCACCCATCAATTCACTCCTTAGCCAATAATGTTTATCTTCCAGCGGCGGAGTGAAAGTATATCCGCCAGCCATACCCCGTGGAATTATGGAAACTTTCCTAAGCGGATTTACTTCCGGTATAAGCAATGACAGTAACGCGTGCCCTGATTCATGGACTGCGGTAATCTCTTTTTCTTTTTTAGACATAATCCTGCTTTTCTTTTCCGGGCCCATAAGCAGCCTTTCAATTGACTTTTCAAAATCAACCATCTCCACGGACTCCCTGTTAAATCTAGCAGCAAGCAAAGCTGCCTCATTACAAAGGTTTGCCAGGTCAGCTCCCGAAAACCCGGGAGTAGATGCTGCCAATACCTTAAAATTTACGTTCGTAGAAACCTTGATCTTACGGGTGTGCACCTTAAGGATTTCCTCCCTGCCTTTTATATCCGGCAGATGCACAATCACATGCCGGTCAAATCTGCCCGGACGGAGTAAAGCCGGATCAAGCGTATCCGGCCTGTTCGTTGCCGCAATAAGTATCAACCCCTGGGTAGGATCAAATCCATCCATCTCTACTAACAGGGCGTTAAGTGTCTGTTCTCTCTCATCATGACCGCCGCCAATTCCGGAAAAACGCAGCCTGCCCACCGCATCTATTTCATCTATAAATATAATTGCGCCCTTGGAAGAAGATTTGGCCGCGCGCCTCCCCTGCTCGAATAAATCCCTTACCCGGCTTGCTCCAACACCGACAAACATCTCAACAAAATCCGAGCCTGAAATACTGAAAAAAGGTACTCCTGCCTCTCCGGCGACAGCCCTGGCAATGAGAGTTTTCCCGCATCCAGGCGGCCCTACCAATAGAACGCCTTTGGGGATCTTGCCTCCCAATCTCTGGAATTTCTTCGGGTCCTTGAGGAATTCAATTACTTCTGCCAATTCTTCTTTTGCTTCGTCAACACCTGCAACATCATTAAATGTGGCTTTGCCCGAATCATTTTCATTATGCATCCTCGGCCGCACCTTACCAAAAGACATGACCCTGTTGCCAAGCTGCTCGCCTCGTGAAGCCATAAGCCACCAAAATAGAATCAATATTAATATTGGGCCTAAATTAAATATCAATGCCGCCCAAAAAGTCCTTAGCGGTTTTACTTCAAAATGCTTAACATTAGTCCTTATAAGGCTAAGCAATTCCTGGTCATTATCAGGTATGGTTAATTTGAATTTGCTGTCATCGGCAAATACACCTTGCAATTCAGTATCTGTTTTAGCCAGGGTTTTTATCTTATCAGGATTGTCCTTTAAGATCCTATAAAACTCGCTATAAGTTATCTCCTGCGGCACCCCTCCGGTCATAGAGGTATTTATTGAGCTTATGAACAAATAAAAAACAATTATAGCGAATATCCAGCCAAACGGGAAACGACGAAATGCCTTGTTTTTCTTAGAGTTACGTAGATTTTCTTTTTTCATAATTCTGCCTTTTTAGAGTTATTATTATATCTGTAAATATTCTTTTAATCAAGTATTTGTTAATATTTGTTGCGGAAGTAGAGTTTTCCCCTCTTCTTTAAGGCATATAAACCTTTAGGCAGGTCTACGATTGAATTATCCGGGCGGTTTATGATCAAGTCATCAAGTTCTTGAATGTGGTTAAAAGTAATCCTTCTTATATCCCCTTGTTTTGCATGGATGCTTAACCTTAAGGCGAGCCTCCTGATGGATGGATGCAGCCTGATAAGTGATCCTACCTGCAATGATTGGCCCTGCCTCTTAAGGAACCTGCTGGCAGACCGCATAAGATAATCGTAATCATAAGCAATGCTATCAGCCATATCATTAAGCCGCTCCTTTATATTCTTATTATATTTTGATTCCAACAGAGGCAACAATTCGTTCCTGACTGAATTCCTGAAATATATGTTTTTAGCGTTAGAAGGGTCGATACAAAACCTTATCTTTTTTTTCTTCAAATAAGCAATGATCTCTTTACGTTTTAAATCAATAAGCGGCCTTATAAACACATGGCCGGAGATTTCTCTTTTGGGCATTATCCCAAGCATGCCATAAAGCCCGGCACCCCTTAAAATCCTCATTAATACGGTTTCGGCCTGATCGTCAAAATTATGTCCAAGCGCAATCTTATTAATATTTTCTTTTTTGGCAACCGATAGGAAGAAGCTGAATCTTGCGCTGCGGGCATTTTGTTCTTCAGAGGCCTCTTTGTAGGCCTGGTTAACCCTGACCCTGGAGAAAAAAAATGGGATACCAAGTTTTTGTGCAAGAGACCTTACAAAATAAGCATCTTTATGCGAATATTCTCTCATCGCGTGGTCAAGATGCCCGATACACAGCTTAATGCCCAATCTCTTCTTAAGGCTATTTAAAATATAAGCGAGGGCGACAGAATCAGGGCCGCCCGATACACCAAGCAGGATATAATCCCCTTTTTTAATCAGCTTATATTTATTTATAGTGCTTATGACTTTATCTTGTAACATTCGTAATATTGTAAAAAAGCTAAACGGCCATCTTGATTATAACTAAATCCTGTCAAATAAAGGTGACTATTTAGGCTGTTGCATTAATTGCTGCTGGATTTGCGGAAAATACTTGATCAAATAAAAAACAGCCAGGATAATATAAATAACAGCAAGGACGGTTCCGATAGCTACCAGCATTTTCCCTTTAAATGCGGCATTCCTGCTTATTCTTCTAAAACCCAATATTCCAAAAACAATCGCAAGGATCGCCTTCTCTAACCCCATTAACGTAAAGAATGAGACTATGCCCAGCACAAGGCTTGCGATAGCAAATTCACTAGTTAATTTCTTCTCTCCGTCCATATCTTGACCCCTTTTTATATGTTGTTATGCATTAAATCTTCTAATTTTATTTCCGGGTGATGATACCGTTTCCTATACGCAGTATTTTTCCCATATTGTATAGCTTCCTGAGGGCACCACTGAAGGCAGGCCATGCATTGCTGGCACCTACCAAGCCACTTTGGCTTGCCGCTGGCCAATTCCACATTATTCACAGGGCAGACTTTAACACAAATGCCGCAACTATTACATTTCTCATCCGGCCAGAAGCCCTTATCCATTGCAGGTATTTTCCCTGAGCCTAATTTATAAATAAGTGAAAATAGCCCCGCAACAAGAAAAGAATCTGTTTCAATTCTGGCGGTTTGCTCGGAACTCACAATTCTGGCAATATTTTTAATTTTATCGTGAGACTCTTCAAAAAGCCTGTTTTGGCTTTTTTCGTTTATAGCCCCGTATAGAGGGGTATAGTTACCGGGCATCTTTATCAAAAAACCCGCAGAAAGCTTCAGCCCAAAAGCAGCAAATTCACGCGCATTCTGTTTTAAAGTATTACATGCCTTACCGCCATAGGTAGCAACTGCAAAAAAGTATTTATCTTTACCTGCCTTAAGTTTTTTAATAAACTTGCTAACGATTAAAGGCATACCGAACATATAAACAGGATAAACTAAGCCAATGCGCTGGCCAGATAAATCTATATTTTTATCGATTACTGATGCGATATTTACTAATCTTGCATCCCCAAGCTCATTGGCAAGGTTACGGGCAACATAAAGGCAATTACCTGTTCCTGTGAAATAGAATATGGTTGTGGACATTTTGATGAAATGAAGTTTTATCCCTCGCAACATAATTTGGAATTGTGTTGCTCGGGATACGATTTACATTCTTTGGTTAATAGTGTAAATCTTGTGGCGGCGACTGGCCCGTGCGTCGCTTTCTGATTATCATTGAGCTCCGCAGGACTGCGTCGCATATACAATTTTGCAATAGCCAAAATACAGGCAAAATTAATGGCGGCGACTGGATTTCAAGCTGCAGTTTTTTCACATTTGCAGCGCAGTCCCGGATCCGCCAAAGGCGGATTCGGGGAAACCAGTTACTCTGTATTTTTGAGCCGCATTTAGTAAATAAGTGGCGGCGACTGGCCCGTGCCTCACCTGATATGGCCTAATATTGAGAGGCTCGGCAGGACTGCGTCGCAACTGTAATTTTGCCTGCTTCGTTTAACTATGGCAAAATTAATGGCGGCGACTGGATTTAAACCAGTGACAAATCGGGTATGAGCCGACTACTCTATCAGGCTGAGTTACGCCGCCGAAAGAAGGAATTCAATATAACATGCCAAGGCTAATCTGTCTATATTATTCCGAGCTCAAAAATCAGGCAAGAAATTCTTTTATCTTGGCAACAAGTTCGCTTAAAGAAGCTGATTTAAGTATGTAATCACAGAACCCGAGATCCTTACAATGCTGTTCGATGTGTTCAATGTCCAGGCCTTTGCCGGTAAGAAACACAATAGGAGTATTCTCCGTATTTTTATCAGACCTTAATTTTTCCCCCATAGCATAACCATCAATTACGGGCATAGCAATATCCAGAAGCACAAGGTCCGGGGCGTTCATCCTGCAGATCCTTAGAGCCTCTTCCGATGACCCTGTAGAAAGAACCGTAAAATCCTTAGAAAGTTTTCTTGTTATTAATTCCCTGATTTCCTTCTCGTCATCTACAACCAAAATAGTCTTCATAACCTCACCTCATTAATTTTCTAGCGAATAGGATATATCCTATTGCTATGGCATTCAAAGAAGCAATTAAAACCACGGCAGCTGCAATGTCCTTTATTAATTTTACCAATGTATGGTACCTGCTTGTAAATATATCCATCATCATCTCGACAGCGGTGTTGAATATCTCGGCAACAAAAACAAAAGTGATTGTCAGGCAAAGTATGGCAAGCTCAATACCCCGCAGCCGGAATAATATACCCATGCAAAAACCAAATATGCCCAGCAAAAAAATAATACGCATGTTCCTATGGTACAGGAACAGGTAAACTACGCCCTTAGAAGCAAGGAACATGCTCTCCCTGAAGCCATGAAACCTGAATATATGCCTCAACATCTTTCTTGGGCTCATTTCTTATTTCTTTCTGTAAGCCTGAAGGTACGAATCGCAATATATCTGCTTGCTAAGTATAAGGTCCGAAGTTATAGCAGCGTCCATTAATTCGGTATCGCAAGGATCCAGTATGGCGGCATCCAGGCCGTTTGCCGCAGCCATTACAAGAAATGTCCTGTTTATCAGGCTCCTACCTGAAGCTCCCTGCGAAACATTGCTTAAACCAACTATTGTCTTAGGCGCAGGCTCTGAGATTATTTTGAATTCTTTTAAGGACTCAAGGATATCACACATTTGTGACTGCGCAACGTTGACCGGCATAACAATCGGATCAAGATATAAATTCTCTACATTAAAGCCTTTTTCAACGCAAGTTGAGACAATTATTGCCGCTAATTCAAGGCGCTGATCCTTGTTTTGCGGTATTCCTTTTGAGCTTATAGTCAAACCGATTAATTTTGCATCATAATTGATGGCAAGCGGGATCAATGCTTCCAGCTTATCATTATCAGCGGTAGTAGAATTAATTATAGCCTTATTTTTTAATATTTTCAACCCTGACTCTATGACTTTAGGCTTGCTAGAATCCAGGCAAAGAGGCTTATCAGTGACCCCCTGTATTGTTTTAACCAGCCATTGTATATCAGAAACAGGCTCTTTAGATGCCGGGCCGCAATTTACGTCCAAAGCATCTGCTCCGGAATCAATCTGGCGCAGCGCAATTTCTATAATAGCCTTTTCATCCCTTTGCCGTATAGCATTAGCTACATTTTTATACATTCCATTTATTAATTCGCCTATAATAAACATTATCTACCTCTTTTACGCTGTTTTGACCAATTTACTTATGTATTTTTCTATTTTCTCAACTGCCTTGGGATGGCGCATGACCAGTATATCAGCTCCGGCCTGCAACAATGCAGTAGCCGTAACCATCTCCCAGGCTATGCCTCTTTCAGAAGCCCCTCCCCAATTCGGGAATTCAGCTTCTTGCGCTTTTACCTCCTTGGCTTTCCAGGACTCCTGGCCAACCAGGCAGATAAAAGGAGAAGCAACTGTTTTATCCCCGGCCAAAGCTGCAAGCCTTGACCTTTCCATAATAGAATAAGCGTATTCCAGGCCATAGCCCAAAGCCCCTATAGTAGGATTTATCACTATCCTATCTAAAGGCAAACCCATATCTGAAATCAGTATGTTAAGCTGTTTTGCTATATTAATGTCAATAGGAGACTCGGCTATTATATTATGGCCGTCGGCCAAAACAGCTGCAGCAAGGGTCTTATAATTATCCTGCACCGCATCGCCGATTAAACATCGCTCTCCCTTTGATGCCTCACAACATAAAGGAAGCATAATATTATCTTTAGCATCATCCCCGCATCCTAGAATTATCAACGGAACAGGCACTTCCCTAAGGAGCTTGCCTACAAGCTTAGCTTCCTGATCAGGAGATTTATTGCCAAAATCGGGATGCGCTCCCTGCAGTTTTAAGCATAATAAATTGGCGTGGTATTCTTTTATGCATTTCTGCGCCCAGCTAACCGGATCTCCTGCAACATCCTTATAATATTTTAGCAATTCTTCCGGCCAATCAGAGGGGGCAGTATCCCATACTTCCATAGCTACTACAGGCTTATTCGGGTTATCGCCTTCTTTAAACAAAAAAGGCAATGTGTTCTGTCCCCCGACTTTTATAACATGTGAACGGCTTCCGCCATCTTGTTTAGTTGCTCCTATAGAAACGGTACAAACCTGGCCCTGCCATTTTTCAATCATCATTTCCTTTGCCATATCTTGTCTCCAATTTTACCTAAATTATCAAGAATATTCGAGTTTTTGTCAATATTAAAAAGCGAATCTCCTTTTACAGCCGCCTTTTCAATTTCATTATCATAAGGAAGGCTGCCAATAAAATCTAACCCTGCATCATTAACAGCATCGCTGATTTCTCCCCTGGAACGGTTTACCACCAATAATTTCTTTTCAAGCTTTATGCCTAATTCTTCTGAAAGCGCTCTTATCCTTTTTGCAGAAAGCAATCCTACTCTTGTCGGGTCAGAAACTACAAGCAGGCAATCTGCTTTACGGGTCGTGCGCCTTGAAAAGTGTTCTAGGCCGGCCTCATTATCAATAACTACAAAATCATAGCTTGAGATCAGCTTGCTTATAACGTTCCTTAATACATTATTAACAAAACAGTAGCAGCCGGGCCCCTCAGGCCTTCCCATGGATATTATGTCAAAACGGTCATCCTCTTTTATCGCCTGTTCTACCCTATATTCTACATACCTGTCTTTTGTAAAACCTGCCGGTATCTTCTCGGGATGCGCTGCTATTTCATCTAAAATCGAACCAATGGTCTCATCAATGCTTACTCCGAGAGCCTCACCTAAATTGTTATTAGGGTCAGCATCCACAGCCAGTATAGATCCGGATTTCTTCTCAGATAAAATCCTTATAATTAACCCGGCTAAAGTAGTTTTTCCTGTACCACCCTTCCCTGCAACAGCAATTACATAAGACATATTTAATCCTTTGCGCTCGGGAATTTATTAAGATCGGTGTGAGGGAAAAACAGAGCAGCCATATATTCATCCATGTATTTTGGGTCGACGGATAATTCAAAATATGCCATTTTCCTTGCTATCTCTCCTGCTTCATCCCTTGCCTCTCTAGAAAAAATAGCGTAACGCGCACCGGCCAGCGACGTATTACCGACGAAAATAAATTTTTTGGTTTCAAGATCGGGTAATAATCCTATTCTTATAGCGCTTTCGATATTGATGTTTGTGCCAAAACCCCCGGCAATAAATATCCTTGAAATTTGATCAAAACTAAGATCCACATGCTTGAGTAAAGTTTCCGCCGCAGAATAAATAGCTGCCTTTGAGCGTTTAATATTATCTATGTCTACTTCGGTAATAACTATATCTTTCTTTATCCCTGAATCCTCCTTAAAAACAAGCACAAATTCCTTGCCGAATTCTGAATTACGTACACGCTCATACTTGGCGTCTTTGATTTTGCCGTCTTTGTCAAGCAAACCAGCTTTAAGCATCTGGGCGATAGCGTCAATATACCCTGAACCACATATACCTCTTGGAGCGTCAGAATCTATCGTTTCAAACGAAACTATACCGTCTTTGCTGATGCCTACTTTCTGTATAGCGCCTCTGCTTGCCCGCATCCCGCATTTTAGGCCGCTGCCTTCAAAAGCCGGGCCTGCGGAAGCAGAACATGAAATAAGGAATTCTCTATTACCCAAAACAATTTCTCCGTTTGTGCCAATATCAATAAGCAGAGACGGTTTTTCAAGTAAATTTAAGCCGCAGGCTAAGACTCCCGCCGTAATATCCCCGCCGACATAAGAAGAGACACCGGGGATGCAATTTAAATATCCCCTGTGGTTTATCCTAATGCCAACTTCTGATGCGCGGATAGCAGGCATAAAATTAGAAGTGGCAACATACGGCTCTTTCCTTATAAAAGTCGGGTCTATGCACAACAATAAATGGATCATTGTCGTATTGCCGGCGCAAGTAATACAGGTGACATCATTAATGCTTATATTATGCTCCTGGCAAAGCTCCTTAATAATCTGGTCAATGCAATCTATCACAGCAAGATGCAATTTTTCCAACCCTTCCTTCTTGCCGGCATATATTATCCTGGTAATGACATCGCTGCCAAAAACAACCTGTTTATTATAGGTTATCTTGGTACCAAGGATCTTTTCGCTGTTAAGGTCAACCAGCTGCCCACTGATAGTGGTTGTCCCGATATCAAAACAAAAACCATAGTTTTTTATGGCTGTATCTCCGGGCTCAACAAAAAGTAATTCCCATGTATCATCCTTTTCTCCGATAACTACTGTTATCTTCCAGCCAGAAGAACGCAATAAGCCGCTTAACTGCCTGATGTTAACCAGCCCCGAAGGTATTATCGGCCCCTTCTTATCCGGGTAAAAATCCGGAATTGACCTTAGGTGCTTAGTTAATCTTTCCAAATCGCTGGATGGGTTTGTGATTGTAGGCTCCTCAAGCTCCAGATATTTCTTGATCACCTGCGGCTTAAAAACAAATTTTCTTTTGGCCAACTCAGATAATGAAGAGTCTATTTTCTCCGAAGCTGAGTAGAATCCTTTGAACCTGCTATGTATATCTTCGGGAGTCAATCCTTCCAGGCCTATAGTTGATTCTCTGGGAACCTCAACCTCCAGGTCGCTTTGCACGGTAGTCAAACAAGCCAGATATATATTTTTATTCATCTCCTCTGAGCTTATCATTCCTGTCGGCTGTGTATTGACTTTCCCCTTTCTGACAATAACCCTGCATTTCCCGCATACCCCGTCGCCTCCACAACTGGCATTAATATAAACGCCTGCGGATATAGCCGAAGAAAGCAAATTAGCATCCTTGGGTACTTCAATTGCTTTGCCAGCAGGATAAAATTTTATTTTAAATTTTTCCATTAATGATTATATGTTCTTCAGGAAAGACGGAATCCCGGCTGCCTCTTTGGGCCCGACAATGACCTTCCAGCCTGATTTATCTTCCAGTTCCCCGCTCATTACTGCAACATAACCTGGGATGACAAGATTATTATGCGAGACTAAACCCTTAACCCCGAGCTTGGAAATAGAATCCGTTATCTTATCGGGGGTGAATTTTTCCGCAGCCCATGCAGTCAATACGGACATGCCTTCTGTATCTATGCTTACTATGTAAGAAGGGACCTTACTTGCTTCAACTTCGCCAAGCACAGTATAATAAGAGAGGGAAAAATTGGTGGTAAGCAAAACCGGCGATTTATTATTTACATTTCCTATCGGATAAACCTTTGGCTCTATCTGTAAAGGTTTTTGAGGGTCGGTATATATATTCTGCCTTAAAGTCAGCATAGCCAGCGCCTGCCACTGCTCTATGCCTTTAATCAAAACTATAGCTGCATATTTAGCAATAAATGTGGATGCCTGCTGGATTTCCTCATACGGGTCAGCCTCATCAACAACGCATAAAACAGGATAACCCAGGCTCCTGTCTGATTTTTTAAGCGCGAGCCTTCGTATCTGCGTTAAATCCCAGATCTTATCGTTTATATCTTTCTTACCGGTATCCAAAACAATTTGCTGGATGTCGTAAGAGCTTATTTTTTTTGTAAGATCAGACAACCTTTCCAGATCCGGCGCGCTGGCGACAATAGATGCATCAGAATTCTTAATTAAAGGACATACCTCATCTAATCCTGTGCTACCGGTGTAATAGACCAAAGGCTTATTTCCGGAAGAAACTTCTAAAGCAGATTTAAGCGATCCGAGATCGTTGCATATCAATACCAAAGCAAGCTTCGTATTACCTGAAACCAGTTTAACAACATCAGAAAATCTGGCTGCATCACCTTTTTGTTTTATCGCTACCAGATTAGGGCATAAAACCTGGCCTACACGTTCAAAAGTCAACGAGTTGACTTTTTTTAGTTTTTTAAGTATCTCTTCATTCTTAAGGCTGTCTTCAATTATAAAACCTAATCCGGCCGGATGATGGAATTTCTCCTCATGGCGGAATAACACCGTTTCATTGCCTATATCCAGCTTATTTTCTCCGGATCCTATAGATACGAGCTTAATCGGCGGCTGGCCTGATTCTTCAAGTATCTTTTTCGATTCACTGCTGATAAAAGGGCATTTATCAATAGTGACGGCTTTTTTAGCAAGCTGCATAGCAAAAGCCAGGCAAGTTGCAAAACCGCATTCTTTGCAGTTAGTCTTCGGTAATAATTTGTATATATCCAGTCCTGAAAGAGCCATCGCAAAACTCCTATGTTGGGTTTATGTTAATTTAAACAATACAGAAGGTTCGCTTTTATATAAATCCAAAGCGAGCTCTTCCGAATCTCTATGGGTTTTAGCCGCAGATAACCTTTCTACAAGGCCGGCCTTCAAACTTACTTCTAATTTCTTATTATTCATGGTATTTGAAACTGCTATCTTTATCTTTTTTGCAGGTACTTTTAGAATATTGCCTTTGCCGAAAGTCGCGCCCGTAGATAATTGTAAGCCGTCTATCAGGCAGGATTTCGGTTTCTCAGTAGCCCCATATACTTTTACCTTTACCCCGAAATGCTTCTTGCAGTTTAATTTCTTAAGTGCAATACCGCCTGCTAAAAGCCCCAATACCAAATAAGGCCCGAGATGGCCGTGAAATCTTATTCCTGCTTTTAACAGCTCTTTTTTATCCATTGATTACCTGTTAATTAAGCTGGCAAAATATCCTGCGCCAAACCCGTTATCAATATTTACTACTACTACTCCCGCAGAACAGCTATTGAGCATCCCTAAAAGCGCAGCCAAACCTTTAAAACTTGCACCGTAACCGCAGCTTGTAGGCACAGCTATAACAGGCCTGTTTACTAATCCGCTTACTAAGCTGGCTAAAGCCCCTTCCATGCCGGCAACTACCACAATAACATTGGCCTTTCTGATGCGGGAAATAAAACTTGATAACCTGTGCACCCCGGCGACGCCAACATCATAAATCTTATCTACGGCATTGCCCATCGCCTCAAGAACGGCAACAGCTTCTTCAGCTACAGGGATATCGGAAGTGCCGGCAGTAAGAACAGCTACGTATCCTTTTAAAGCCTTGGGTTTACTTACAAAAAAAGCCAACCCGGCATCAGCATTATATTTTAAACGCGGCAGCCTTTTCTTCAGATAATCAAATTTATTCTTTCCTAATTTTGTGAGAATTACGTCTTGTTTGTTTTGGAGGAGCTTTCTAGATATCTGGAGGATCTGTTCTTTTGTTTTGCCGGCGCAGTAAACTGCTTCAGAGAAACCTCTCCTGCATTCTCTGTCTAAATCAATTTTGGCAAAGCCTAATTCGCAAAAACCTTTTGATCTCATTCAGGGTTAACTGGGAGTAACTCATCTGGCCTATGTCGAGAAAATAAAGAATAGAATCAAGACAATCGCCAAGAAGGAAAATATATAAAAATCATTGAAATAAAAGAAATCAGCCAGCCTGTCTTTTAAAGAATACCTGGCTTCCTCGCTCTTTTTAATCGTGTTGCTATATTTAAAATTTTTCCTAAAATCGTCTACCTGCTCTTTTTTAAAACGCAGGTACACGCCGGCCACTTTATAGGCAGGGATACTGCCTGATTCTGCCAAATCAATAACCTCTTTTTCTGATATGCCTAGAAGCTGCGAAACATCCCTGACTGTTAATAGTTTTTCCTGAGCCATTGATTTATTAGAATACCTTTCTATTAAAAATGCGGTTACCTGCCAACCTTACCGGAAGCTATCCAGGAATCAATTTCTTTTCTTTCAAACTTCCACCCTTCGCCTTCTTTAAGCGCCGGGACCTTGCCGGAATTTGCCCATTCCATAATAGAGTTTAAATCCACCTCAAGATACCTAGCCAGCTCTTCGGCATTAAGAAAATCATGCAGCATCGCGCACCGGCCTTCAAGTATCGCACCTTCAGCAATATTTAATTTTGCCGGAAAAACATCGCCTTCAACCATTGCAGTCGGCAAAAGCGTAAGCCTTTCCCTGGCGGTAATCCTGCCTTTAATTTTGCCTCCGACGATAATATTATCCCCGATTATATCGCCGATTATGCCGGCTGTCTGACCGATAGTTAAGCTTCCCCTTACATCGAGGTTGCCCTCAAACCTGCCATTGATACGCAAATTAACCGGGTCCTTAAAAGTGAGGCTGCCTTGCATAGAGGCATCGACATCTAATATTTTTTCTTCAATTTTCTTCTTATTACTAAATGCCATTTGTACCTCCTTTTAATCGATTATCTTTTGTTCTAAATATCTCAGAATCAGCAAAACTATCAAACTTAACGCCGTTGTGAAAAGGCTGGCAACCAAAAATCCGCATCCCGTGGCCAAGCCTATGGCCGCAACCACCCAAAGGCTGGCAGCAGTAGTAAGCCCCTTTACTCCTTCTCTTTCCCGTAAAATAGCTCCTGCGCCTAAGAATCCTATACCGGTGATTACTCCCGCGGCAATCCGGCCGGGGTCAACATTTGCTTTAGTCATATATATATCAAAAACATAGATAGATGTCAACATTATAAGGCATGACCCCAGGGAGACCATTATATGAGTACGTAACCCTGCTGAACGGCGATGCGCCTGCCGCTCTAACCCTATGAGGCCGCCTAAAAGCATAGATAAAAACAAACGGACCATGACTTCATTATCCGAGATCATAAAACATCCCCTTTCTTTCTATTCTTTCTTTTTCTGTAAAGCTGATAGCCTAAACCTGCAATCATGGAAGCATTATCGGTACAAAGCGACTTAGGAGGAAAATAAATATTAATATTATTTACTTTGGCTGAACGTAAAAAAGTTTCCCTGAGTTTACCATTAGCAGCGACCCCGCCAGCCACTACAAGGTTCTTTACCCTGTTTATATTACAGCATAAAAAAGCTTTTTGAGCCAGCGCATTAACAACCGATTCCTGAAAAGAAGCAGCGATGTCTTTTACGTCATTACGGCTTAATTTTTTATTTTTCCTGACATAATACAAAACAGCTGTTTTTATCCCGCTGAAACTAAAATCTAATGGACGCTTTGTATCACAACATTTGAACCTTATCTTTGAACCATTACCCCCGTGAGCAATTTTTTCAATGACCGGCCCGCCCGGATATCCCAAGCCAAGTATCTTGGCTACTTTGTCAAAAGCTTCCCCTGAAGCATCATCTAAAGTCGCACCTAAAAGTTTAAAATTATCGAAATCTTTGGCTAAGAACAGGCTTGTATGCCCTCCCGAAACCACCAGGGCGACTAATGGGAATTTAGGCGCAGGTTCATTCAAAAAACTTGCATAAACATGGCCATATAAATGATCGACCTCTATCAACGGAATATTTAAACTATAGCTTAATGTTTTAGCAAACATGTTCCCGACTATCAAAGATCCGAATAAGCCAGGGCAGGAAGTAACGCTTATTAGTCCAATATCCCGCAGCTTCATCTTTGCTTTATTAACAGCGGTATCAGAGACCTGTTGGATCGTCTCAAGCTGTTTACGAAAAGCTATTTCAGGGATTATCCCGCCGTATTTCTTATGGAACTCTAAGCTCGAACTGACTACATTAGATAATATCTTAGCGCCATCCCTGACTACAGAAGCAGCGGTTTCATCACAAGAAGTTTCAATACCGAGAACGTTCATTTCTTATCAGTTGTGAAAGTAAAACAAATTTAAAGCCTTCTTTTTCGATAACAGGCATGATCTCCTTCAGTACCATCAAAGTATTTTTCCTATCATGGCCAATACCTATTGCATAGCCTCTTTTATTTGCTATTGCCTTAAGCTTGTTTATCTGGCCTCTTATATATGCCGGATTGCTTGAATTATCAAGGAATATATCCCTTTTTGCAAAACGCAAATTAAGCTGGCCGGCTAACTCTGCACAAACAGATTCAGAGGAAACAAAACTGTCAAAGAAATAAAGATTATTTTCTTTTAAATGGCTGAATATTATTTTTACCAATCTCCTATCTTCAGTAGCCCTGGAACCCATATGATTTGAAACACCTTTAGCATAAACAAGATCTTTAAGGCCGGAATCCAATATATCAATAGCCTGCTTCTGGCTCATAGAAACCATCAGTGTATTATCCTCCAACCTGAATTTTTCCTTAGGTTCTAAAGGCAGGTGCAGTATGACTTCAAGACCATGCTCATTAGCGAAACTTGCAACTTGCTTTGAATAAGGAAGGTTTGGCAGCACAGCCAGAGTAATCGGCATATCTATCGAGCGGAGTAATTCAAGGTTGCTGGTATTATAACCCCAATCATCCAGCACAATGGCAATCTCGCCTTTTTTGGCTAATTTTACTTTGGGTTTCTCCTTCTTAGCCTTTGGCAATATCCAGAAGGCGAAAAACTGGCCTAAAATAATCAAAACCAAAATAATTATTATAACTCTGTATCTTGAATCGGCTCTAGAGCTGCTTCTTCTCATAAATTTTAAGTGCCTTAAGAATATCTATGGCACGCATAAGTTGAGTATCGTCTTTATATTCTCCTGCGGGATCTTTTTTAACGCCTTCTTTCTTTTCTATCTTCTCAAATATTTCCTCGGCTTTTACGCCTTCTACTCCGGGCTCTTGCACATCCACCTTACGGCCGTTCTCTACTATAATATCCGGTATTACACCTTCACCGTGTATCTGTTTGCCTGAAGGCGTAAAATAACGGCTGGTGGTTAACCTTAAGGCGCAGTTTTCGCCTAAAGGTATGACAGTCTGGACCGAGCCTTTCCCGAAAGACTTAGTACCCAGAATTATTGCTCTTTTATTATCCTGAAACGCCGCAGCAACTATTTCGCTTCCGGAGGCAGAGCCTTCATTTATTATGACCACAATCGGAAGATCTTTTAACGCATTTGCATTCTGGGAAGTAAATTCAAGATTTTGGGAAGGCTTACGGCCTTTAGTATATACAATCATCTTGCCCTTCTCTAGAAAATTATCAGCTACGTCTACGGCCACGTCCAAAAGCCCGCCGGGATTGTTTCTTAAATCAAGTATAAGCGCATTCATCCCCTCTTTAGATAACTTGTCCAGCGCCGATTTAAAATCCCTGGCAGTATTTTCCCTGAATTCTACCACCCTGATATAGCCGATACCGTTATCTATTATTTTGGCATCCTTTATATCCTTGATTTTTATTATCCCCCTTACGATATTGAAATCTAATATCTTTTTCTCTGATTCCCTCAATACTGATATTTTAACCGCTTCTCCCGGGTTGCCCCGTAATTTCTTAACGGCATCTGTCAAATTCATATCCCTGGTTATTTCATCGTTAATCTTGACTATTTTATCCTGAGGCTTAATCCCCGCTTTCCAGGCAGGAGTATCTTCAATGGGGGTTACTATTGTCAGTAATCCGTCTTTTATAGTCAGCTCAATGCCAAGGCCGCCGAACTTCCCCTCTGTTTCAACTTTCAGTTCATTATAAGTATCCGGGTCGAGAAATTGGCTGTGCGTATCAAGAGAAGAGATCATCCCTGAAATTGCTCCGTAAATAATGTCCTTGGGGTTTGTTTCATCCACATAATCGGTCTGGACTAGCACCAGTGCATCCGAAAAAAGCTGAACCTGTTTAAATAAATCCGGTTTCTTATTTCTAACGGTCCCGGAGCAAACCAAACTTACAGCCGTAAGGACTGCGGCCACCAGGAATATAAATACAACTATCTTTTTATGCATTTTCTAACCTCCGCTTAAGCATCTCCTGAACGACTTTAGGATTAGCTTTACCCTGGGTCTTTCTCATGACTTGCCCGACCAGGAACATTACAGCATTAGATTTACCGTTTTTATAATCACTAACGGATTTCTCATTTGAAACAATGACTTCATCAATTGCCTTATCAAGAACAGAAGAATCAGAGATCTGGAATAAATTCTTTTCAGCGATTATCCTAGAACAAGCCTTTCCATTGCTTAAAGATTCGTTGAAAACTGCTTTTGCGGTAAGATTTGATATTTTGGCTTCTTCCACCGATTTAACAAGACCTATTAATTCCGGGATACCTCCGGGGATATCCAATCTATGCGGCTGGATACCCAAACTATTTGCTCCAGCCAGAATAGGCCCTGTTATCCAGTTGACAATAGGTTTTTTATCTTTGCCGGGATATTCCTTAATCATATCCTCGGACAGGTCAGCGAATTCTTTTGAAGAAACGATTATCCTGGCATCATATTCAGATAAACCATACTCATGCATCATCCTAACCATCCTCTGAGGCGGAAGTTCGGGTATTGATTTTGCAACCTCTTTTATTTTGGATGAAGATATTATAAAAGGAGGTAAATCAGGCTCAGGAAAATACCTGTAATCCTGGGCTTCCTCCTTAGTCCTCATAGATATGGTTTTTGATAACTTGGCATCCCAAAGCCTTGTTTCTTGTATTACGGATTTGCCGCTATCGAGGCAGCCTGCCTGCCGCTGAATTTCATATGCGAGAGCTTCTCTTACCGCTTTAAAAGAATTCATGTTTTTTAATTCTGCCTTAACCCCTAATTTCTCCTGGCCTTTTTTCCTGATGGAAATATTGGCATCGCAACGCAGAGAACCTTTCTCCATATCGCAATCAGAAACATTCAAATATTCTATCGTGCTTTTTAGCGAACTCAAATATTCATAAGCTTCGTCAGGGCTTGAGATATCCGGATAGCTTACAATCTCAAGCAAAGGGACTCCGCCCCTGTTATAATCAACAAGGCTTGTTTCTTGGCGATGGACAAGTTTACCGGCATCCTCTTCCATATGCACCCTTATTATCCGTATTTTCTTTACCTTCCCATCTACGTCAACTTCCAAATACCCCTCTTTTGCTAAAGGCAAATCATATTGTGAAATCTGGTAATTCTTAGGCAGATCGGGATAAAAATAGTTTTTACGGTCGAACTTGGTATACTCCTGTATACTGCAATTCAAAGCTAAAGCCACCTTGATAGCATAATCCAGGACTGTTTCATTAAATACGGGCAAGGAACCGGGCAGCCCCAAACATACAGGACATGTCTGAGAATTCGGCTCTTTACCAAACTCTGTGCTGCACCCGCAAAAAGCCTTTGTCCTGGTGTTTAAATGCAGGTGAACTTCTAACCCTATTACTGTTTCATATTCCATATTATTTTATTTTTGGCTTCATCGTGTGCCATTGACTGCTCTGTTCATAAGCAAATGCCAGCCTGAATAAAGCTTCTTCGTTAAAATGCCTGCTCAATATTTGCATGCCAATAGGCATACCGCTTTTACTAAAACCACAAGGAACTGATATGGCGGGTATGCCGGCCAGGTTAGCCGATATTGTATATATATCGCTAAGATACATTTTTAAAGGATCCTCTATTTTTTCTCCTATTTTAAAAGCTGTTGTCGGCGATGTCGGAGTAACTATACAATCAAAATCTTTGAAAACCTTGTCAAAGTCAAGTTTTATAAGCGTCCTTACTTTTAATGCCCCGAGATAATAAGCATCATAGTAACCGTGAGATAAAACAAATGTCCCGAGGATAACCCTGCGTTTAGCCTCCTGTCCAAATCCAAGACCCCTGGTATTCTTATACATGCTGATAATGCCTGATTCTTTGATATCTTCGGCCCTTGCCCGAAGCCCATACTGCACTCCGTCAAAACGCGCTAAATTTGAACTGGCCTCTGCGGTAGCAATTATATAATATACGGGAACAGCATATTCTGTGTGCGGTAAGGAGACCTGGCTGCATTCCACTCCAAGAGAATCCAGCTTTTTAATTGCTTCTTCAACTGCTTTCTTGACTTCAATATCAAGGCCCTCGACAAAATATTCTTTAGGTATCCCTACCTTCATGCCTTTTACGTCTTTTACAAGTGCTTTGGTAAAATCAGGCACAGGGGCATCAACAGAAGTTGAATCATTGGGATCATAACCGGATATTATATTGGCCAGGATAGCCGAGTCAGTAACATCCTTGGTAATCGGCCCGATCTGGTCAAGGCTGGAAGCAAAAGCAATCAGGCCGTATCGAGAAACCCTCCCATAGGTAGGTTTAAGGCCTACTACTCCGCAGAAAGAAGCCGGCTGTCTGATAGAACCTCCTGTATCAGACCCTAAAGCCCATATAGCCTCATCAGCGGCTACAGCAGCAGCTGACCCCCCGGAGGAACCTCCAGGAACAGACTTCAAATCCCACGGGTTTGATGTTGGGCCGAAACACGAATTCTCTGTAGAGGAACCAAAAGCAAATTCATCCATGTTTGTCTTAAAGTTCAATACAGGGACACCTGCGGCTTTCAGTTTCTTAACTACCGTGGCATCATACGGAGGCTTGAAATTTTTTAGTATTGCTGAACAACATTCAGTAAGCTGGCCTTCGGTACAAATATTATCCTTGATAGAAACAGGGACTCCCTTAATTACAGTTTCACTAACACAACCAGCTAAATCAACTGCCTTTAAATCATGCGTCCTGACATAAGCTTTGACCTTGCCATCGGTATCTGCAATCTTATTAATTAGATCTGAGATAATATCCTCAGAGCTAATTTTACTGCTTTTTATCTGATTTAATAATGAATTTGCGGTATGCTGGCTTAATCCCATATATAGATTTATTCGATAATTTTAGGAACAGAGAAGAAACCCTCTTGCTCTGCCGGAGCATTTGTTAATGCTTTTTTGGCCGGCAAAGAAGGAACTACTGTATCTTTGCGTAATACATTGCTGATAGGCAAGATATGGCTGGTCGGGCTGACATCCCTTGTATTTAAATTCTTCAGCTTATTGATAAATTCAAGGATATCTTCCAACTGTCCGGACAGCTTATCTAATTCATCATTTTTCAGCTCGATTCGGGCAAGATGGGCTAAATAAGCGACTGTATCTTTTGTAATCTGGTTTGATTTTGCCATAAATAGAGATTAATAATAACATCCTTTATCGGAAAAGTCAAACAAAAAGGGGCATTGGTTCATTGTTCATGGTTGACGGTTCAGAGACATATGAATACTTCTATGAACTATGAACTATGAACCATGAACCAATATATTTTTCTATGGACAATTCGGCAAAAAACTGTAAAATAATAAAACAGTATCCCGGAGCCGGAAATGAAGAAAAACACCGCAAGAAAACCAAAATACCAACTTACCGAAAATGGCGAATTCGTCATAGAGAACTATAACTTTTCGCGTCCTTTTGCCAATTTCTTCCCCGGAATTGCCGGAAAGTATGGCATCCCGATGTGGGTTTTTTATGTAAACAGGGGCCAATGCATAAGCAGTTTCGGCACTAAAGACAAAGATAACGCAATCCTTGAATTCTTCCCTGCCAACAAAAGCTGGCAGTTTGTCTCATCCTGCGGGTTTCGCACTTTTTTAAAAACCAGCAAGTCCGGCAAAACAGTATTCTATGAACCTTTCCATAACGGTGCGGCAAATATAGGCTTTGATCTTTCAAATAAAATGCTTATATCAAGCTCCGGCTTAAGGCTCGAAGAAGTCAACAAAACACTTGGGTTGCATATAATGATCGATTATTTTACCATTCCGCAAGATAGCTTTGCAGGACTGGCCAGGATTATTACAGTCAGAAACACCACCGGAAAAAAACAATCGCTACACATCGCAGACGGCCTTCCCCAAATCATACCTTATGGCACGAACAATTTTTTCCTGAAAAAGCTGGGCCGCACGATTGAAGCCTGGATGAGGGCTGAAAACACTGAAAACAAAGCTCCTTTTTACAGGCTGACAGTAGATCCGACAGACAGGCCTGAGGTAATTCATATAAAAGAAGGTAATTTCTGCGTTTCATTCCATTATGAAAATAGTAAAACTAAAGCAACTCTTTTAGACACAATCGTAGACCCGGCTGTTATTTTCAACGATAATACCGACTTTTCTTATCCTGCCGGATTCCTGAAAAATGATAAGCCAGAAAAAATAAATAATAACGAAGTATACAGTAAAACTCCTTCAGCATTATTTACGGCCAAAATCGAATTAGCCGGGGGCAAGGAAAAATCTTTCTATAGCGTCTTTGGATACATGCGCAGCAAGGATATCCTAAACGCAAACATATCCAGAATGACAAAACCCGGATATCTCGAGGCAAAAAAGGAAGAAAACCAGAAGATAATAAATGAACTGCAAGACAACGTTAACACTAAAAGTTCATCCAGGGAATTTAATCTCTACGTGAAACAAACATATCTTGATAATATCCTCCGCGGCGGGTACCCTGCGTTATTTAAATCCAAGAAAACTGACTCGCTTTTTTATATCTACTCAAGAAAGCACGGCGACCTTGAAAGGGACTATAACAGGTTTCATTTGCATCCTACATATTTTTCCCAAGGAAACGGTAATTACAGAGATGTAAATCAAAACCGCAGGTGTGACAGCTGGCTTTATCCGGGTATCGGAGAAGAAAATATTACTACTTTCTTGAATTTGATCCAAACAGACGGCTTCAATCCCCTGGTAGTAAAAGGCTCTGTTTTCTGCCTTGACTCTAAAGACGGATTAAAATCTTATTTACAAAACATAACCGAAAGCAATAAAACCAGCCAGATACTTCAATTATTAAGCTCAAATTTTTCTCCCGGAGATATAATTTTGTATTTACATGAGAATAATATCAAATTAAGAGTCTCTTACGACGAATTCTTGGCTAATTTATTATCTTACTGTACTAAACTCCAGGAAGCCGAACACGGAGAAGGTTTCTGGATAGACCATTGGCATTATAATCTTGACCTTTTAGAAAACTATCTCGGCGTGTTCCCTGAAAACCTCGAAGAGTTGATTTTTAAGAAAAGAATATTTACATATTTTGATAATACTGAAGTCGTCAAGCCCAGGTCCGAAAAATACATATTAAGAAACGGGCTTTGCAAACAGCTGCATTCTATAGCTGCAGATACATACAAAAAGGAACTCATACGTAAAAGGGGCGAATTTCCGAATCTAGCAAGAAACAACTATGGTAAAGGAGAGATCCACAAGACTACACTCATAAATAAATTATTATGCCTCTTAGTGAACAAAACATCCTCTCTTGATCCTTTCGGCGTAGGCATCGAAATGGAAGCTGATAAACCGAATTGGTTCGACTCGCTGAACGGCCTGCCTGCGCTGTTTGGCTCATCTTCATGCGAAACTTTTGAAGTAAAAAGATTGGCTTTATTTATAATAACCGTACTTAATAAGAGCTCTGTAGACAGACTGGCCCTGACTCAAGAAATCTGGGAATTTATTTCAACGATAAACGGCCTCATATCTGCTTACTTCCAAGATAACTCAGCTGACAAGGATTATAGCTATTGGGATATGGCAACTACTGCCAAAGAAAGTTACAGAGAGCTTACTAAGCTCGGATTCAGCGGGAAAGAAGTGGAGATCGAGAGACAAAAGATCCTGGAGATAATCGAAAACTTCCTGAAGAAAATCAATGATGCTTGTTTAAAAGCAAAAGATAAGAAATCAAAATTAATAAATTCCTACTTTATAAACGAAGTTGTTAATTTTACCCCTTTAAAAGATAACGGCTTTAAACCAATAAAATTCACACAGAAGCCGTTACCTTTGTTTCTTGAAGGCCAGATGCACGCACTAAGATTAGCCGAGAATAGAAACGATGCTTTAGCTCTTATCGAGTCAGTTAAAAAAAGCGGGTTGTTTGACAAAAAACTAAAGATGTATAAAGTAACTGCATCCCTTGAATCTATGCCTGAAGAAATCGGCAGATGCAGGGTTTTTAATCCCGGTTGGCTTGAAAATGAGTCTATTTGGCTGCATATGGAATATAAATATCTGCTTGAAATGATGAAAAATGGTTTTTATGATGAATTCTACCGGGATTTTAAGAATGTATTTATACCCTTTCAGGACCCGGAACGATATGGCAGAAGCGTACTGGAAAACTCTTCATTCATCGTAAGCAGCGCCTTTCCGGATAAAAGATTGCATGGGAATGGCTTTGTCGCCAGGCTTTCAGGTTCCACAGTTGAGCTTATCAATATTTGGTTAATAATGAGTATCGGTAAGGAGCCTTTCTTCTTAGACAATAATAAGAATTTAAACCTGCGCCTTGAGCCCATACTACCTGGCTGGCTTTTTGATAAGAACGGTTATTATGTTTTCAATTTCCTAAGCAAAACAAATATCACTTACTATAATAAAAATAAAAAAGATACTTTTGGTAAAGGAGGCGCGCAAGTAAAAAGTATCATCCTTTACTCTAACGGGAAAAAAATCGTTGAAATCCGCTCGAATATTATAACCTCTCCTTTTGCTTCTCAAATCCGCTCCAATAAAATTGACAAAATAGAAGCATTTTTAACATAAATATCCCCATTTCACAAAATGGTAAATTTATAAAAATGTAAATTTACCCCCTTGAAATTTGCTAATTTTATGTTATACTTTAATTGACAATTAGGAGTACCTAGTGATAAAGGCAAACTAGCAGTAATGCTGGGACGCAAAGCTTCCGGTCCTGATATAACTCGGGATAGCGGGGTTACCAAAAGGCGTAGAAACCCTAAAGATGGCCTTTAGGGCTTTTTTTTAACCCTGGTTTGCCTGTAACAGAAACCAGGGTTATTTTTTTGAGGTGGATAATGAAAACGATGAGCCAGGAAGAAAAAATTCAGAGAGTCGTAACATTCTTGAACCGTCAGGAAGTAGATTTCCTTGATAAAGTCGGCAAAGATGCTCTCTTCTCTACGGGTGCTAAGCTGTCCAGGGCCAGGCTTATTTCCTGGCTGGTAGACTTAGTAGAGCATCTGGACATAAGCGGCCAGGGGATAAAATCTGAAAAAGATTTTGAAAATAGAATTTTGAATGCTTTCAAGAAGCAAGAGGGGTCAGTCCTCACCTGCCACGGGAGAACAAATCAAGGAGGCGCGAAATGAAAAAAATAACACTCTTAACTGCCATATTATTACTTGCTTTTTTTATTGCTCAAGCATCTGCCGAGGCAATATCATTTTCAGTTTCTTGCACCATACCGGCAATCCCGGGCGTTAATGCGCCGGCTGACAACACCTCAACAAACAACCAAACACCCAGTCAGCATGCGGATGTAAAAACGGATGTAAAAGAAGTTAAAGCTGAATTGAAGCCTGAGATTATACAACAAGTATCCGAGAGGCTTATTATGGCAGATAATGCTGCTATGGTGAGCTTAAAAACAGTATACAACAGATAAACATTCGGCTATCCTTCTATTCTATCCAGCGGTATATCATAATGATAAGTTACCCCTTCAAAAAGGTATAGCTTCTGAGATAATGATGTTTTAGGCAAATATTGGACCGGAAGGCTATCCAAATGGAGTTCCACTATATGCTCTCCTGCTGAAGCATTAGGGAAAGAATACCTTCCGATATTATCGGTAACAGATTTCTTGCCATCTTCCAGCGTTATGACAACCCCTTCTACTCCTTTCTCTTTTACATCAAAAAGGCCATTGCCATTAGAATCTTCAAATACAATCCCGCTGATTTCTGACCTGGAAACTATCCCGAAATACACACGGCTTACTCCATGATGGATTACCGGGACGTCCTGAGTAACGGGAACAGTTATTACAAAACCCGGCTGTATTGTAGTCGTATCCAAATTGATGAATACTTTTCTGCCTTTGACGCCGGTAAACTTAAAATAACCGAATATATCCGTTGTTTCCGTACGGTCTTTACCCACCCATACTTTTACCCCCTCAACAGGAGGCTCATCCCTCTGCCTCAGGCCATCGGAATTATAATCCTTGAACACATAGCCATCGACACTGCCCACAGAATCCCAGCGCCTGCCAGTATCCCACAAATAACGCATGCCGGCATTAAAATCAGCTTCTATACGTTTCTCGATACCATCCTTATCAGCCCAAACGTTACGTACGCGGCATGAACCATAAAGCTCCTTACCGCCGTCACCGGGCCTGAAACTCAACTCGCTATAGCCTTCTATATAATCCTCTCCTGATAAAAACCCTAAGTTCGATACAGTATCCTCTTCATCCCTATAAGTAAAACGGAAAATTCCATAAAAAGGAGTGGCTCCTATCTGCTTAGACCAGTCCAGCCCCATTTCAAGCGCATGAGGATGGGCTTCGGTACCATAATACTTTTCCTGTAATAAATTTATTTCCTTATT
The DNA here is from genome assembly GCA_003598025.1 of Candidatus Omnitrophota bacterium. Classification (NCBI taxonomy): domain Bacteria; kingdom Pseudomonadati; phylum Candidatus Omnitrophota; species Candidatus Omnitrophota bacterium. The sequence goes on along the minus strand of QZKH01000003.1, from coordinate 18,758 downwards.
CAAATAATAATAAAGCTCACCAACCACATTGAATCTCATGCCTGCGAAGAACCTGTCGTTGATATAATCCGAGCTGGGCGCAGAATAATTCTTATTATCCTGATGATAATAATTCATATATGTAGATATATCTTTTATAAAATGGATTTTGTTAGTATAGCCCACTCCCGAACTTTGATAGCGGTATTGCGAAAGCCGGCCAAGCTGATTTTGCAAATCATAATTTAAATTAAGCGCAGAATCGTCATCAAGCTGATAGTTTGCGCCCCAGCTGAAGTCTTCATTCCATCTGTTGTTATTGTCCTCTGAGGGGAAAAGCCTGTCCCGGTAAACATCAAGGGAAGATGACATTGAAAGCTTATCGGTCGGCGAATAGCTTAAATTTAATAGGCCTCCGATCTCACCCTGGTGCCATCCGGTTTCGGTTATGCTATTATACCGTTCATCGACATTCCTTGCTTCTGCCGAAACGCTTATCTTCTGCTGGCTGAATCTCCATTTTAATAAATGCGCAAATCTTTCTGTATCATTGGCTATTTCATAGTTAAGATTCCACTTATCAAAATTCCAGGTGCTGGATAAATCATAATTATATCTGTTAAGATAATCTTCCCTGTCCCTACCCCAGCCGTGCACGGCAGTAACTTTATAATTCTGCCTTTTGCTCGGAGAATAATCAACATAAACGCCGTCTATAAACGAGTGCTTTGTCTTGGTTAAAGAGGGAGAGAGATTACCGTACCTGCCTCCGCCTTCCCTGCCCCAGAAAATACTATAACTCAACTTATTGTTAAATGCAGGAGAGCTGAAGAAGCCTCCTCTGAGGGTAGACCCTGAAAACGCTAAATTAGAAAAATATGGCATATAATCAAGCAACCTGATGCTAAAGCCCTTAAATTGGCCGAATTGCCCATTAGTTAAACCGATTGTGGCATAGCTTAAATCGCTATTCTTTTTAAGGCTGCGAACATCCGCAGAAGAATCAAAATCACCATATGGCGTGGGTCCGTAAAAACCAAGGCCATGTACCCAAGAATAAGAACCACGGTTTAAATTATCTAATCTTCTGCCTGATTCAAATGATGACCAGTCTAAAGTATAACGCAGCTTAAAATTTCTTGCGCTTTCTTCTTCTTTGCGTAACATCTCTTCATAAGAAGCGCCTTTTGGCTGAGGAAAACCTCCGATGAACTCCGTGGTCCACCTGCCATTACTATCCCAAATATGCAGATAAGTATGCCCGATACCTTTTCCTGTCACAATGATCTGGTCAGCATTGACCCTTTCTACATCAATTATTTCAGGTTCGGTAACCAGGAACCTTTGTATATTATTTCCGTATATAATAACTTTATTGCCCTGTATAATCTCAACAGGCTGGCGGATATTGCTGAAATCATTATCAAGATAAATTACTTTAGGAGGAAGCACCCTTTCCTCTAAAACGCTATCTAAGGTTTGAGGACTTAGCGGCTCTGTCTTTTTGCTGACCGACTCAATAGATTCTATCATATCTCTCTGCAGCTCTACCAAATCAAGGATCTCTCTTATAGAACCGGAATGAGAAGTAGCAAGGCTTTCATAGCTTGGCGGGATATATTCTACATCCTTGATATTCATCTGCTCGATCATCTGGATATATCTTAAGGCGGGCTCATAAGTAGGGTCGATGATCAGGGCCTTCTTGAATTCATGCATAGCCTCGGAATACCTTCCCTGGTTATAAAAATTAACTCCTAATTCGCAAAGAAACTCAGGCATCTGCGAATATGCAAAAGAGGCTACGGGCATTAAGAATGCCGAGAAAAGAATAATGTAAAATATAATTATTTTCTTAGTCAGGTGATTTTTCATAATACCTTATATAACAATAAAAGGGATCAGCCTTCAATCCCTTTTATGTTTATTTAATCCTAGAAAGATGACAGCGAAAGAATATTATCGCAGCTGGCCAACTTTTAATACCTCTCCTCCCTGTCCTAAATAAAGCTCGGTCTCCTTAACTATAACAGGCCCCCTGCTTACCCCGCCCTCTTCCTGAGATTTACCTAAATCGGTAGTGATGACTAAATCATATTTACCTTCACTAAGAGGCTTCTTCCAGGAAGCTTCTATCATACCGGTATCACCGGGGAACATAAAAACATTATTAAATTCTCCTCTGGCATGCACTACCCCTTTAAAATCAATTATATGGTAAGAAGAAGCGGTGGTGATATCGGTGTTCCCGGTGTTTTTTAAATCAGCAGAAATCAAAAGGTAATTATTCTTGATATCATTAGAAACTTGGAAATTATTAAATTCAACAGACCGTTTGAATTTATCTTTTACCTCGATATAGATCAGGGAACCTAATCTTATTGCAAGGCCGACCCCGGATTTAATGCCCTGCTCCGGGCCTCCGAATTCAGGAGGAATGGGAGCGCTCTCAAAAAACATGACTGCATAATGGCCGCCCTCAGCATCCTTAGGGACATTTACGGTGTAATTCACCTTACCTATACCGTAAGGAGGGATTAACAGCTCTGATGGGCTGTAATTGATCCATTTCGCGCAAGAAAAAGGGGTGCTTCCGGGAGGATAGAAATCTTTTGAGCCGTCATTAATATCGGTATATACCCAATCTTCCAAATAAACTTTAAGGCTTATCGGGCTGCCTGACTGGCTATAGATCTTTATCTCTCCGGATTTTGATGCGCCATCGGGAATACTTAATTTGATCTTGGACTGTTCCAACCTGAAAGACAGGTCTGCTGCCAAAGATACATTTATATTACTACATAACAGTAAAGATATAGATACAACGAATATTAAGAATCTAGGCAATAAAAACTCCTTCCTAATTTATAAGATAAAGCCTTTGGGATGACAATGGTAGACCCTTCCCCTTACCACCCCAAATATGTAACCTATAGAACCTTAACAATACTTCCTACTCAACTAAAAAAACGTAGAGTGCTTATTATAGCCACTCAGTCATAGTAAGAGTTACAGTGCCTGAATACGTTCCTGCAGCAGTCTCTAAAGATACAGCTTCCCATCCAGTTGGACGCGAATCACCAGTTCCCGGGAAAGGCGGTATCCCATATTCAGCGCGTATTATCCTTGCTCTCTTAGCCTTCAGGATCAAACCCGCATTCTTTGCCAATGCTGAAACGCTGGGAGTAAGCTGCGGATTATTGCTTTCTTCAGTTGCAGTCAAAGCACCCTGTCCGGTTGTTTGTCCAGAATACATATCACTTTCAGAATAGACCGGAGTGCGGACAACTGAATTCTGAATAGCAGGAGAGAATGTGGCTGCGCTCTGCTTAAGCTCATAACCTTTTCCACCCCAAGCATCAGGATACAGGTAAACAATATAGAAATTCTCACCGTAGAAGCAACCCGCACCGCCGATATCTTGGCCGCTGGAATTACGTAACCTAGTGCTCAATGTCCCGAAATTCAAGCTGGTGCTGGTACCTAAGCTAGTGCACTGGGCAAACGGATCCCCCGAAGGGTTGTAGCTATAACCAACACATCTTAACAAAGCATGCGCGCCTAAAGCAGTACCGCTGGTTACAGTTGCGCTGGCAGTCAAAGATATATCAGCATAAGCAAGTTGAGGAAGAACTATTGCTATCGCCAGAATTAACAAAATACCAATCGTTTTTCTCATTTTAACACCTCCTTTCTTAAATTTATTTTTATTCAAATCAATTACCATAAGAATCCTCCTTTTCAAAGTTCGACTAAAGAATAAGTAATCCGCGTAGAATAATCACCGGCAACGATATCCGCAGGGCAGGTAAGTTCATATATTACCTTAAAACTTCCGGCAGAGCCTTTAGCATCTGATACGTAAAGCACCGTTTCGCCTTTCTGCACATTTGCCTTACTGAGAAACTTCAGGTCTCCTTCAAGATCAATATTCTCCGTCTTTAAAGTAAAATACTCAGGGCTGATAACATTACCCTCCTTATTGGTCAAGTCAGAAAAGACCTTCTGGCTTACCTGGTATTTCTTTCCGGTATTACTTTTGATGTCAACAATTACCTCGCTCTGTTGCGGCAAAGATTTTGGCTTCAAATTTGAAAATTCAATCCTCCCTTTTGGATCCTGAGGTTCAAGGCTAAGCTCAAATATCTTTTCATTCTCTACTGCCAGGTCCAAATCATCTATTTTCTTATCAATGCCCTTTTTTCTTAAATAAAACTGCAGCCTTGAATTATAGGTCCCAGATTTCTCGTCAGATAAATCCTTTATATAATAACTGATTATAAATTCCCTGTCAGCTTGCCCTGTAGGCGAAGACGTATAAATTATCTGAGGATTATTTGAAAGATCGGTCTTTGCGGCTCCGACGCCTTTTTTAGCTTCAGCCACCCTGAAATTTATGATATTGCTGTCTATTCTATCACCGGTTTTAGATTCTAAAGGCCGCGCTAAATACTGGACAATGCTGAAAGGTTCGTTAAAATCGCTGTCAATTTTAACCAAAATATCTACCGCTATCATCTGGTCTTTGGAAGGATTCAGATTTATTCTTTTTGAACCGGTAGGTGTAATTATCTCTATTTTCTGGCTAACGGTGCCTGTTTCACTAATACTTATGTAAATATACAAATATTTTGTGACTTCCTGCCGGGTTGACCCGATTGGCCTTAAAGTAAAACTGATCTGCCCCTGGTAAAAACCGGGCTGTATACTGTCTAAGTCCTTTAAGCCATATACCAGCGTCAAGGTATCTGCCTGGCCGCTAGAACTGGAGGTATATATTAATTCATTATCCCTGACTGCTATATCATTGGTAGGAATACGAAACGTGCCGAACCTGTTTGTTCCGCGTAATCCTCTGACTACCAGATTATCGCGTAAAATAACACCGGGGTTATCCCTATTGACAAATTGCTGTTGTATCCTCTGGATTATTTCATACCTGGTAGAGACATCGGAATTTACCTGGAGCTTAACACCTTTATACTGATTTGCCTGATTAAGCTCTAATCTTGTGCCGCCTTCAACCAACGAAAGGCTTAAATCAAAAGTATCAGCTAATAAAAAAACCGGCAGGGTAAATATGGATAAAAGAATACACAGAATAAATATGGATAATGCTTTTTTGCTTACCGTGTTTTCCAAATCACACCCCCCCTTTTTTAGGGTAGTATATCGCTGATAATAGCAAATGTCAATCGAAATATGGCCATGACCATATAAAAGAAAAAGCCGGATTGACCCTTAGTCAATCCGGCTTGAATCTATTCCGTGGCTTTCTCAATTATCTCCAGTAATCGAGAAGAACCGGATAATAACTACTTTTATAAACTTTTTAATAAGTATACACTACTTCTATTCCAAAGTCAAGCTTTTATCGTTCATTAATCAACACTTATCGCTATCTCCCATAACTGCCGTCTTGCTTATTGAATTAAGGCTGATACAAAGAGTATGCATAAAAAGGATCAGATATAGCTTGCCGCCAGAAACAGCATATATGCTCCCCTTGATCTTGCAAAAAAATTTCTCTCTTCTATTGTTAGTATTCCTCTCCTTTAATACATATAAATACGGCTTCGGTCTATCAACTGGGCTTCCTTCTACTTCCCTTAAAAGGCAAATAAAATGCCTGCGGATAACGCTATGCACACCTTGTTTATCAACAATTTCTGAACTTGCTATTATCCTTCTTTTTCTGTCGTTTGAAGTCAGATTTTTATAAAGAAGATCTCTCATCTATCCCTCTGTTTAGGTTGCCGGGCTGCACAATATTTGAGCAACCCGGCGGTTATCCCCACAAAAATAATTTCGTGGCTGGTGGGGATTCCTTAAACACCCACAAACCTGATAAATACTTTTGCAAAGAAAGTATAACATCATAACTCCTGAAGAATCAATATGATAAAGCTGTTATCAGGAAAGCGCTTTCAAATTATAGATACTTATTTTTTGGTGAAAGAATATACCCTAGAAAGTTAGGAATGCTTGCGGAAATTGATGCGTTTTTCTGTACCTTGGAAAATCCTCTTAATATTCGATTTATGCCTACTAATAACAAGGAAGGATAATACCCCGCCCAAAATAATAATGGCTTTATCCTGAATAAATATTGCCATATAAACAGGCAGGCTTAGACCAGATATAATCGAAGCTAATGACACAATTCTGGAAATCAAAAATACGATAACCCATGTAGCTATTGCAAGAATTAATACAAGATTTAAGCCCGGCAAACCACTGGCCAGCCCAAACAAAGCTCCTAAAGTTGTAGCCACTCCTTTACCGCCTTTAAAATTAAGAAAAACAGTCCAATTGTGCCCGGCTATAACTGCCAAAGCAAATATAATTCTTATAAAACCTGGCGCGAAGCCGGATCTAGTTATAAAAATATCCCCGATAAAAGCGACCGCGATGAACCCTTTAAGGATATCTATAACCAACACGGAAATCCCGGCCCCCTTGCCTAATACCCTTAATGCATTGGTTGCCCCGATATTCCCGGACCCTGACCTTCTGATATCTATGCCTTTGATCTTACCAAAAATAAAAGCTGTAGGGATACAGCCGATTAAATAACTAACCGTTATTCCTGTTATTATCCAAAACATACAATACCTTAAATCCTCTCTTTATATAATCTGCTCCCGAAATAATTGTAAATACGACAGCAAGCCACCATATCATGAAAGAAAACCAAAATTGTAATATCACAGAAATTACTGCTGCCATTTGAAATGTGGTTGTCAACTTTCCCCATCTGGTTGGGTAAACATAAATACCCTGCTTGACCATATAAATAACAACTGCTCCCAATAAGATCAATACATCCCTGCTTATCACAATTAGAGTAACCCATAAAGGGAAATTGATGCCCCCGGGGAAGCTGTCGATCATGTGTAAACAGACAAACGAACTGATTAAAAGTATCTTATCACCTAAGGGGTCTAAAACCAAACCTGCCTTCGATTGTTGTTTTGCTTTACGGGCAATATAACCGTCTACTGCATCAGAAACCACTGCCAGAATAAAAATAAATAAAGCTATTAATCTTAGATAGTCCCGGCTAGGAGTATAATAGATTAGGCTGGCGATGAAAAATGGTACGGTAAGTATCCTGAAAGTAGAAATCTTGTTGGCAAAATTCATTTCAACATTCTTGTGCGGTTAAAAGGCCAATAAATAAGCATGGCTTTGCCTAAAAGATTGGACCGGGGGACAAAACCCCAGAACCGGCTGTCAAGAGATGCTGCAGAGTTATCCCCGAGCACAAAATAACTTCCTTTAGGCACAATGATTTTAAAACCATCTTCTTCAAAATCACCGCGGTTGTAATAATACCTAATAGTGCCGTCGATATTTCTGGTAAACAGTTTATCAAGCAGAGGCTTACCATCAATATATATCGTACCGTCTTTTATTTCAACTGTCTCTCCTTCAAAAGCTATGAGCCTTTTTATGAAATCCTTTTTAGGATTTTCAGGATAAATAAAAACAATTATATCGCCCCTCTTAGGATCGGTTAACTTTGGTAAATTAAGCTTTGTAAAAGGGACCTTCGCCCCGTAAATAAACTTATTTACAAGAATAATATCCCCTTCAACAAGAGTTGGGCGCATCGAACCCGTAGGTATCTTAAAAGCCTGTATTATAAAAGGCCTTATTAGAGCAAAGGCAATAATAGCCGCGAACACCAACGCTTCTGTCCATTCCCTAAGCTGGGATTTACTTTCTTTTTTCATATCTTTAATGCCTGCAAAAAAGCCTCCTGAGGGATTTCAACCTTCCCGAATTGCTTAAGCCGTTTTTTGCCTTTTTTCTGGCCCTCCCATAATTTACGCTTGCGCGTAATATCACCGCCATAACATTTACTGGTCACATTCTTACCCACGGACTTTATTTTCTCAGAAGCGATTATCTGGCTTCCGATACTAGCCTGTATGCTCACCTCAAACAGATGCCTGGGTATCAGTTCTTTAAGCTTTGAAACCAAAGCCCTTGCCTTAAATATTGCCTTATCTTTATAGACTAAAGAAGAAAATGCATCACATATAACCCCATTAAGCATTATCTCAAGTTTAACAATTTTAGTGGGTTTATAAGTGCTAAACTCATAATCGAGTGAGCCGTAACCTTTCGTTAATGACTTTATTTTATCATAAAAATCGACAATAATCTCAGAAAGAGGCATCTCAAAAATAATTTTTACCCTGTCTTCTCCCAGATAATCAGTTGCCTGAAAAATTCCGCGCCTTGACTTAGCAAGTTCACAGACAGAATCAATTGCATCAACCGGTACTATCATCAGAAGAAGCGCATACGGCTCGAACATCTCCTGTATATCCTGCGGTTCAGGCAACTTAAGAGGCGTATCCACTTCGATAAGTGCGCCCTCTTTAGTCCTGATCCTATAAACAACATTAGGCACGGTCAGAATTAAATTCAGGTTGTATTCTCTTTCAAGGCGCTCCTGCACTATCTCCATATGAAGCAGCCCTAAAAATCCGCAACGAAACCCGGAGCCAAACGACTGTGAGGTCTCCGGTTCGAAAACAAAAGAGGCATCAGAGAGCTTCAGCTTGTCCATTGCGTCACGCAAATAAGGAAAATCCGCTGGATTAACCGGATAGATACCGCAAAAAACCAAAGGTTTTATTGTCTTGTATCCAGGCAAGGGCATAGCGCAAGGATTGCGTTCATCAGTTATAGTATCCCCGATTATTATCTCTTTCGGGTTGCGTATATTAGCCATCAAATAACCTACTTCTCCGCAGGAGAGAGTATCGACTTTCTCGTATTTCAGGTTCTTGAGGGTGCCCAATTCTTCTATTTTATATGTTTTACCTGAATGCATAAGTCTTAATTGCGTGTCTTTTGTGATTTTACCGTCTACCACCCTTACGTAAACTACGACCCCTTTAAAAGAATCGAACCTGCAATCAAAAACAAGAGCCTTCAAGGGATGATGGACATCGCCGGATGGATAAGGTACGACAGATACAACCCTTTCTAAAATATCATTAATTCCGATACCTTCTTTGGCAGAGGCCAATATTATTTCATCTTCCTTAAAACCCAATATATCTACTATCTGTCTTTTTACACGTGGGATATCAACGGTATTAAGGTCGATCTTATTTATTACCGGGATAACCGCAAGTTTATTATCTTTTGCCAAGTAATAATTTGCTACTGTCTGGGCCTCTATCCCCTGTCCGGCATCAATAAGTAAAACTGCCCCCTCGCAAGCAGCCAAAGATTTTGAAACCTCATAAGTAAAATCTACATGGCCCGGGGTATCGATCAAATTTAAAACATATTCTTTATTATCTTTGGCCTTATAAGAGAGCCTAACCATGGAAGCCTTTATAGTAATGCCTCTTTCTTTTTCCAGGTCCATATCATCAAGAAGCTGCTGGCCGGCATGTTTCCTGTCTACGGCTCCGGTTAATTCCAATATCCTGTCAGAAAGAGTGGATTTGCCATGGTCAATATGGGCAATTATAGAGAAATTCCTGATTAACGATTTATTCATTTTTACTTTTAATAAAACTAAATAATTTATCTACTACTTCTTCTATGCTTAATTTGGTCGTATCTATATAAACGGCATCATCTGCCTTCTTCAAAGGCGCAAATTCCCTGCTAGAATCAATATTATCACGGTTGCGCAGATCATCTTCTACCTGCCCAATGGTTACGTCTGTCCCGGCAGCCTTTAATTCCTTAAACCTCCTCATTACCCTTTCATTAAAATCAGCATCCACATAAAATTTATTATCTGCTTCCGGGAAAACGACCGTCCCTATATCTCTGCCATCAAGGACTGAATCTTTGGCTTTGCCCAACTTTCTTTGCAAGGAAACCATTATCTGCCTTACTGACTTAATTTTAGCAATATCGGAAACAAATTTAGTTATTCGCGGCTGCCTTATTTGAACGCTTACATCTTTAGAATCAAGTAACACCTTAAGCGAACCATCATGCATGTTTACCAGGTCAATCGTCGTATTCTGGGCAATGCCTATGATAGAACCTGTGTCGCCTACATCGATCCCATTATCAATAACTTTCAGAGTGAGCGCCCTGTACATCGCACCCGTATCTATATAGACGAAGTTGAGCTTCTTAGCCAACAGCTTGGCAACAGTACTCTTGCCTGCACCAGCTGGACCGTCAATAGCTATAATCATTTCATTTTTTCTCTTTTTGTTTTTGCTTTGTTGAGGAAATCAAATATCTTTTTACTCTCAGAATTGGTTATTGCAGACTCTAAGGCGAGTACTGCTTTCTTGAATCCGCTTATAGCAATTCTTATATTTCTCTTATTGCTGAGAAATATCTCCTGCCATAATTTCGGATCTGAAGCAGCGATCCTGGTGACATCTTTAAGGCTGGTAGGCGCAAACTTCAAGAAATCATCCGGGACACATCTTATCAAAGAAAAAGCAACTACATGCGGCAGATGGCTGATAAATGACAGGATCTGATCATGCTTATCAGGTGGCATAATTATAACCCTGGCCCCTACACATTCCCAAAGCTTCTTTATCTTATTATATACTGCAGGCCTGGTGCTTTTAACCGGCGTCAATATACAGATAGAATCAGAAAATATATCCGGCCTTGCATTCACCGCGCCTCTGGCCTCAGAACCGGCCAAAGGATGGCACCCAACAAAATTTGCGAAAAGACCGGAAAGCCTGGTTACTATTTTTTCTTTTGTGCTGCCTACATCAATTACTATCGTATCCCCTTTTATTTTTTTAGATAATAACATTGAGGTATCTATAATAGAATCAACCGGGGTGGCTAATATTACTAAATCGCAATCAGAAAAATCATCGAGATTTTTAGCTATAGAATCGATTATTTTTAGCCTTCTTGCAACAAAAGCACTGTTTTTATGACGGCTTAGTCCAATGATCTCCCTGGCTAATCTACGCTTCTTTATAGCCAGCGCAATCGAGCCGCCAATCAAACCTACGCCTATCACCCCTACTTTATCAAACATAATTTTATTAGCCGGCATGTTAAATTTCTCTTCCTACTGCCTTGCTTATATTCTTGAGCTCTGCCATAAGCTGTTTGAAGTTAACAGGCAGCAATGATTGCACTCCATCCGAAAGAGCCTCTTCCGGTTTAGTGTGAACCTCTATAATCAGGCCGTCCGTACCGGCGGCGACAGCCGCCTTAGATAACGGAGCTACTAAACCCCATTTTCCAGAAGCATGGCTAGGATCAACAATGATCGGTAGATGCGAAAGTTGCTTTGATACCGGCACTGCGCTTATATCAAGGGTATTACGCGTAGACTCTTCAAAAGTACGTATCCCTCTTTCGCAAAGTACGACATTAAAATTTCCGCCTGAAAGTATGTATTCTGCAGACATTAACATCTCTTTAACGGTGGAAGACAGGCCTCTCTTCAGCAAAACAGGTTTTTTTGTCTGACCGATTTCCTTTAATAAATTAAAATTCTGCATGTTCCTTGCGCCGATTTGCAAAACATCAACGTACCTGGCAACAAGTTCAACATCGCGGGTATCCATTACTTCGCTTACGGTAACTAATCCCAGCTCATCACCGACTTGCTTTAAGAACCTTAAACCCTCCTCCCCTAGCCCCTGAAAACTGTAAGGGGATGTCCTTGGCTTAAAAGCACCGCCTCTAAGCACAGATACACCGCATTTTTTTATTTCAACGGCCACATCATGCAATACTTCAAAATTCTCTATGGCGCACGGCCCTGCCATAACAATAATCTTTTTACCGCCGATCTTTACGCCCTTACCAAGCTCTATAACTGAATCTTCTTTTTTAAATTCCCGCGAAACCAATTTATAGGGGGCAAGCACGGACATAACCTTCTCAACTCCGGGGAAGGCTTCCAGAGGAGTGACGCGCAGAATATCCTCTGGGCCTATAACTCCGATTATGGATCTTTCGGTCCCTTTTGAAATATGCGGGCTCAAGCCTAATTTCTTCACTTTTTCAACAATATGGTCAATCTGCGCCTGTGTTGCTTCTGGTTTCAGCACTATTATCATCTAATCCCCCTCTTATAATATTTTCTTTAAGACTTTTATAAATCTTTCGTTTTCTTTTTTTGTACCGATAGTAACCCTGATAAAATTTCTTAATCCGTATTGCTTCATATCCCTGACGATAACCCCAAATTTCAGCATCTCTTTAAATACTCCTACTCCATCCCTGCCGACATCTATAAGGATAAAATTTGCCACGCTTGAAACATAAGGCACGCCCTGCTTCTTTAATGAATCGTAAATATAGTTTTTCCCTTCCAATATCGCTTTTCTGGTCTTGCGTATAAAACCCTCATCATCAAGCGCAGCCAAGGCTGCTGCCTGGGCTAAAGAATTAACATTAAAAGGCTGCCTGGCTGTTTCCATGTACTTAATGATATCCGGTTGAGCGATAGCATAACCAATCCTTATACCCGCCAATCCATAGGCTTTAGACAGAGTCTTTAAGACTATAACGTTTTTATTACGGATATATTTAAGGCTGTTTGGGAAATCATCGACGTCAATAAAGGCATCGTAAGCCTCATCCAGGACCAGAATCACGTTGTCAGGTAAATCCCCTAAGAATTCCTCGATCTCCAGCCTGCTGACATAAGTACCTGTTGGATTGTTGGGATTAGCGACAAATACTACTTTAGTCTTAGCGTCGATCCTCTTCTTTATCGCATTGAGATCATATTTAAAATATTTCAGAGGAACGGTCTTAACAATCCTTCCGTTGACACCTGATACAATCTTATATTCAAGAAAGGTAAAATCCGCAGTAATTATATTTTCGTCGTCCTCAACAAAAGACTTTATAATTATGTCTATAAGCTCATCGGAACCGTTACCGACGGCAAAACAGGCAGAATCAAGATTATAAGACTTTGCCAGCTTTCTCTTTAAGTAAAACGATCCGCTGTCGGGGTAACGATTAAGCTTATTAAGGCTGGCTTTGATCGCCGAAACAGCTTTAGGGGAAGGGCCAAAAGGATTTTCGTTAGAGGCAAGTTTAATAATGTTCTTTAAGCCTAACTGCCTCTTTACTTCTTCAATAGGCCTGCCAGCTTCATATGGTTCAATTTTTAATATATTTTTCCTAGCTAAATTCATTTGGCTTATCTTCCTACAGGGTAAGAACCAAGCACCTTTAAGAACCTGCATTTACGTTCTAGTTCGCCAAGGGCTTTCTTTACTTTGGGAGTATTACAATGCCCGTTTAAATCAACAAAGAAATAATAGTCCCACGCCTTTTTCTTAGACGGACGAGATTCTATTTTTGTAAGATTTATATTGTATTTCTTAAAAGGCAGCAACATTTCATATAACGCACCTACCTTATCTTTGATGGAAAAAACAATTGAAGTCCTGTCGTTACCCGTAGGCGGGACTTCATCCTTACCAATGACTAAGAACCTGGTCACATTATGTGGAGAATCTTCTATATCTCTGGCCAGGACCTTTAACCTATACAGTTTGGATGCCAAAAGCGAAGCAATACAGGCGCTGCCAATCTCCCTGCGCGCTATCTGTGCTGCGCGGGTTGTACTTGAGACTTCAATAGTTTCAGCTCCGGGAAGATTTTCCTTAAGCCATAGCCTGCACTGGCCAAAGACCTGAGGATTAGAATATATCCTCTTTATTTTATTTTTAGGGCAATTCGCCAGCAGGTTATGGGAGACATCAAGCATAACCTGGGCGCAGATTTTCAAATCCGAATCAACAAACATATCCAGGCTGTGGCTTACAGCACCTTCAATAGAGTTCTCGACGGGGATAACTCCGTAATCCGCATTGCCTCTCTCTACTTCTAAAAATGCATCTCCGATACTGTTACAAGGAGTAAAAGATACCTGAGAGCCGAATCTTTTCAAAGCAGCAAGATGAGAAAAACTTGCTTCAGGGCCAAGATATGCTATCTTTAATGATTTTTCAATTGCCAGCCCCGATGACATTATCTCCCTGTAAATAGATTCAAGTGATTCTGTCTTCAGGGGCCCTTTATTTAAACCGGATATTTTCCTGAATACTTCGATTTCTCTTTGGGGGGAATAAATACCCAACCCATTCTTTTTCTTTACATCTGCTATACCCAAAGCCATTTTTGCCCGCTCATTCAATAAGCTGACTATCCTTGAATCTATCTTATCAATTTGTCTGCGTAGGGCCTTCAGATCCATTTTTCTCCTCCGTTACTATCTGCTGAGCGCCTGCGGCAATCAGCTCATCTTCCTTGGCCTTAGCCATGGAAGAAAAATCTTCCATCTTAGGAAGATCATTTAATGAATTTAAACCGAAATAAATCAAAAACTGCTTAGTAGTGCCAAAAACAAACGGCCTTCCCGGAGCCTGTTTTCTTCCCGAAATTCGAATCAAATCTTTATCCAGCAGGCTCTTCATAACTCCGTCAACGTTGACGCTGCGTAAAGATTCTATCTCGAGCTTAGTCAAAGGCTGTTTATAGGCGATTATGGCTAAAGTCTCTAAAGCAGGTTTAGATAATCTTTCCACTCTTCTTTCTTTATATAATTTCTTCAGGAAAGGCGAAAAAGAAGTAGCTGTAACCATCTGGTAACCGCCTGCAACTTCAACCAACCTTATTCCCCTGCTCAAAGCCTCATATTCTGCGGCAAGGTCTTTGAGCTTGGCACGAATGTCTTCAATACTTAAGTGTTCCAGGCATTTTTTCATTTGCTCCAAAGTCACTGGCCTGTCACTTGAAAAAATCAAAGCCTCTAATACCGATTTAGCATTATCCTCTGTCATAACAACTAACCCTTTGTTTGGCGATAAACCTCGTTCAATAATCCTTCTGCACTATTTATATCCGGGTTATTCTGCAGGGCTCTTTTTATCATCTGTACAGCTTCCTGCCTCCTGTATTGCAGCTGCATTAAAACTGCTAAAGCGTCATCTTCAATATTAGAAGCTACTGCCCCCCGGGGACCGGAATCTTTCGATGTTTTATCCTGGATTAAACCAAATTTACCGACTTTATTCTGAAGCTTAGCTATGATCTCCCTTGCCCTCTGCTGGCCTATGCCGGGCAGAGACTTTAAGAAATCAATATCCCCTTCATCGATTGCCCTGGCTATCAAAGAAATTGGCTGATTCAATGCCCTCAACGCTGCCCTTGGGCCTATGCCAGAAACAGTTATAAAAACCTCAAAGAACTCTTTTTCTATTTCATTAAGAAAACCTATTAGCACAGGCAAACTTCTGGAAGGCTCCACCTGGAGATAATGGTAAGTAATAAAAGTAATGCATTCACCTTCTTTAGCGTGCTCATCAAGCCTCTCAATAACTGTAGCAGGCAGAAGCACCTCATAAGACAAGCTGTTCTCGGCTTGCACGACTACATGGTTCCTGCCTTTTTCAATAAGCTTTCCGGTTATGCTTACGATCATAATTTAGTCCTGATTATATTTCCGTGTGCAATAGCCAAAGCCAGGGCGTCAGTAACATCCATATACTTCGGGACTTTTGACAGCCTAAGCGTGCTGATGATCATCTTTTGTATCTGCTGCTTTGAAGCAAGGCCTTTACCTACTATTGCCTTTTTTACTCTTGTAGCAGCATACTCAACCAAGGTTACATTCTTCACTGCGCAAGCAAGACATATTACACCCCTTGCTTGCCCCAGAATATATGCAGTAGCAGGATGCCGGTAATGCACGTATAATTTCTCAAGAACGACGACCTGCGGTTTAATATCGGATATTAATCCGGAAACCGCTTTATACAAACGAGACAACCTGTATGCCAGACTGTCTTTGGAAGAAGTCTTAATAATCCCGGCTTCAATTAATAATAAACCATTTCTTCTGTAATCGACTGCACCATAACCTGTTATTGTCAAAGCCGGGTCAATCCCAAGTATTACCATTTATTTAAGAAGAAGCTTCTTCTAATATCTCATCAGGTATATCAAAATTTGCATACACCTGCTGCACATCATCATGTTCCTCAAGGGCCTCAACTAAAGACAACACTTGCTTAGCTTCGTTACCTGATAATTTTACACTGGAAGAAGGTACCATCGTTACTTCAGCATCAAGCGGAGTTATACCTTTTGCCTGAATAGCCTCTTTTACCTTTTCAAAATTCGAAGGATCAGTGGTAATTTCAAAGTTCTTATCGTCAGATTTCATATCTTCTGCGCCTGATTCCAAGACTATATTCATTAATTCATCTTCCTTTACCTGGGATTTATCAATCAAAAAATAGCCTTTTTTTGAAAACATCCAGCTAACTGAACCTGCACCTGCAAAACTCCCGCCTTTTTTGGAAAAAATATTACGCAATTCCGCGCTGGTACGGTTTTTATTATCAGTAAGCGCATCTATCAGGATAGCTACGCCACCGGGGCCGTAAGCCTCATATATTGCATTCTCATAGATTACACCCGGGAGCTCTCCGGTGCCGCGCTTTATCGCCATCTTAACGTTATCAGAGGGCATATTTGCCTCTTTTGCCTTAGCCATAGCCGCACGCAAACGCGTATTCGTATCCGGATTTCCTCCGCCTTCACGGGCAGCGACAGTGATCTCTTTTATTACTTTTGTGTACACCGCCCCCTTTTTGGCATCAGCTGCCATTTTCTTGCCTTTGTTAGTCTTCCATTTTGAGTGACCTGACATGATTATCCTCCCTATTCATTATTAATAAAGTTTCAATAATTAAACTCCAATAAACTTGATTAAAGCAGGCAGATAGAATAAGCCGAGTTCTGTATGTAAGCGCTTAGGAATTTAACTGTCATTAACAGGTAAAGAATCTAGGCGCTTGCCTGTGGCAATTCCTCTAAGTTCTGCTGTTACCAGCAGAATCTTGCAGCCTACCCGAGACTGATGACGGGAGAAGGTTTCCCTCGTCTCCTATTTGGCCTTGCTCCGCGTAGAGATTGCTTCGTTGCACCTTGCCGTGCTCCGCACGGCTACTCGTCTCTGTAGCTCTGATCCTCTCCGGCATAAACCAGAGGGTGGGCATTACCCACTACGCTACCTTCAGGAGCCCGGACTTTCCTCCCCCATTGTTTTGCTTCGTAAAACGAAGCAGTGGGAGCAGCCACGTCCTATCTGCCTGCATATCTATAAGTTAAAAAGATCAACTTTGTCTTGGCTTTTCACTGCCTCATTAGCCAATTTATCGGCACCTTTGTTTTCCGTGCGCGGAATATTTACAATGACAACTTCCTTAAACCCGGTGAATAAATGCATAGCCTGATCATAGAGCCTCTTTATACCAGGATCCTTAACTTTGTACTGGCCATTTAATTGCCGGCAAAGCAACTGGCTGTCGGAATTTATCTTAACGCTATCGGCCCTGATTATCAAACATTCCTGCAGGCCATAGATTAAAGCAGTATATTCCGCAATATTATTAGTGGAATCGCCTATAAAAACAGAAATATTCCTTATAACATTGCTACCATCACAGACAACAATGCCTATACCGCTCGGACCGGGATTGCCCTTTGATGCCCCATCTATAAATATTTCCAGCTTCTTCACGGTAACCAATGGCTACTCTTTAATATAAAGTATTCTATTGCAGACTTCGCAAGTAATTATACGTTCGTACATTCTGATAAGATTTATTACCTGTGGAGGCACATGCATATTGCAGCCTTTACAGGAATTATTTTCTACGCTTACAATAGCCAATCCGTCACGGCTCGATAGTATCTTTTCATACTGTGCTAAAATTTTAGGCTTAATGATCTCGCTTGCCTGTTTACGACGGCTATTTAACTGGTCCAGGCTGCCATCAATTTCTTTGATACGGGCCTCAACCTTATTTTTCTCCTGGTTGAATATATTTTCCTGTTCTTTGACCTTTATTTTTTCAGCGGATATTTCCTGAGAGACTTTATCCTGCTGCTCTAGGGTCTGTAAAATTTTATCTTCAACAACAGACGAATCTGCTTTAATATCCTGTATCTGCTGAAGCATCGCCTGATATTCTTTATTGGTCTTAAGGGAAAATATCTGTGTCTGCAGTTTTTTTGCTGATTCCTCTTTCGAGCCGAGCTCAAGCTCAAAATCTTTTCTCTGCTTTTGTAAATCCAGCACTTTCTTATCTAAAACAGCCAGGGCTTGCTTTTTTGCTTCAAAATCCGCCTCCAACTCCCTTATCTTTGCAGGCTTAAGCTCTTTTTCCAGCATCAAAGCATGTATTTCAGAGTCTATTTCTTGAAGTTTTACTAATCCTTCTATCTGGGTTTTTAAGTCTACACTTTCCAATTACTATCCTTTTATTGAAAATCTATTTAATATAAAAACTCTACCTGGGCGTAATAGGGCTCGAACCTATGACCTCTACAATGTGAATGTAGCGCTCTAACCAATCCCGACGCTCGCTTTTAGCTCGGTCGGGACCCCGACTACGAATGTAATGAGTGCGTCGGGGCTGAGCTTTTATCAATGGGCATTAGAGGACTTGAACCTCTGGCCTCTACAATGTGAATGTAGCGCTCTAACCAACTGAGCTAAATGCCCTCTAACGCTGGGCCCAGAAGGGATCGAACCTCCGACCAAGTGATTATGAGTCACCTGCTCTACCGCTGAGCTATGGGCCCGAATCTGAATTATTTTTGACGTTATTGTAATCTTAATTTGACGGCATGCCTGCCCATAAATACCCTTTTAATGAGTCACCCCCGACGTTCCGACAGAATCTTAGTGAACGTCAGAAGTCGGGGCTCCGACCGAACCGGAAGTGAGCGTCGGAGCTGCTCTACCGCTGAGCTAT